>NZ_SOGK01000113.1:0-51841 GCF_004564305.1 Cryobacterium sp. TMT3-29-2 | reverse complement strand
CTCATGGACGAACTCGCGGATCTCCGCCGCGTTGAACCCCGGGCTGATCGACATTCCCTTGCCTCCTACTGCTTGTGAAGTGACTCACAAGCAGCTTGACGCAGAGGGCAAAAGCGCATTTTGCCTCAAAATCTCCGTCGAATTCGTTAGTTAAGGGAGCGCCATGAAGGTTGCAGTTCCGGCAGAGATCAAGAACAACGAGTTCCGGGTGGCGATCACTCCGGCCGGCGTGCACGACCTCGTGGCGCACGGGCACGAGGTGCTAATCGAAACGGGGGCCGGGCGCGGCTCCGGGCTCAGCGACGAGAGCTACGCCGCGGCGGGCGCGACGATCATGCCGGATGCCGCGTCCACCTGGGCCGCCGCCGACCTGCTGCTCAAGGTGAAGGAGCCCGTCCAGAGCGAATACGCCTTTTTCCGTTCCGATCTGCTGCTGTTCACCTACCTGCACCTGGCCGCGGAACCTGCCCTGACCCGCGCGCTGCTGGAGAGCGGCGTCACCGCGATCGCCTACGAGACCGTGCAGCTGCCGACTCGGGCCCTGCCCCTGCTCGCGCCGATGAGCGAGGTCGCGGGCCGCCTGGCACCCATCGTGGGTGCCAACGTGATGCTCAAGCCCAACGGCGGACCGGGCCTGCTCGTGCCCGGGGTGCCCGGAACGCATCCGGCCCGGGTCACCGTGCTCGGCGGCGGCGTCGCCGGCACCGCCGCCATGCAAGTGGCCCTCGGGCTCGGCGCCCAGGTGACCGTGCTCGACACCAACCTGTTCCGCCTGCGCGAAATCGACGCCCTGTATTACGGACGGGTGCAGACCATCGCCTCGAACAGCTTTGAGATCGACCGGGCGCTGGTGTTGTCCGACCTGGTGATCGGGTCGGTGCTGATCCCCGGAGCCCGGGCCCCCAAACTCGTCAGCAACGAGCTCGTCTCCCGGATGAAACCGGGCAGCGTGCTCGTGGACATCGCCGTGGACCAGGGCGGATGCTTCGCCGACTCTCACCCGACGACGCACGCCGACCCGACTTTCACCGTGCACCGCTCCCTGTTCTACTGCGTGGCCAACATGCCCGGCGCCGTTCCCAGCACCTCCACCTATGCGCTCACCAACGCGACACTGCCCTATGTTCGGCTGATCGCGAACCGTGGCTGGAAAGACGCGCTCCGAACGGATGCCGCACTCGCCCTCGGCCTGTCCACGGTCGGCGGCCGGGTCACCAGCGGCCCGGTCGCGACCGCGCACTCGCTGCCGCTCCGTGAACTGGTGGACGCGTTGGCCTGATCCGCGACCGGGTCCCGTCATTCACGAGGCGGCTGGCGTTACGGCGGGCGAGGCGGCTGGCGTTCTGGCGGGCGAGGCGGCTGGCGTTCTGGCGGGCGATACGGCTATGCGACCGGGGGCCGCAGAGTGGCTCGGTGCACGGTGCCGTCCGGGCGCAGCACCCAGACCCGACCGCGGTTGGGTGCCAGCGGCGGCGGCAGGTCCCGGCGTCGGCTGATCGCCCGGTAGTCGGCGAGGCTGCAGCCGTCGAAGACGAGGTCCGCGTGCGGGCGCAGGGCACCGAGCAGGGACCACTGCGCCTGCCACGCGTCGACGTCGCCGACGAAAGCGGTCCCCGACTGCGTCTCGCTGAGCCGGAGCGGCGCCCCCGCGTGCGCCACCTCCGCAATCGCGTCGTGGGACGCTGCGGCGAGGTCGACGACCCGCGCACCGGGGACCGCGCCGAGCGCCGCCGCCGTGCGGGACGGCGAACCCGACACGACGAGAAGGGTCTGCCCCGGCAGTCCCAGGAGCGCGGCGACATCCGGAAGCGTCGGGGCATCCGGACGTTTCATCAGGCCCAGGCTCCCCGGACTTCCTGGGCCACCCGGGCCATCCGGACCTGCACGGCCCTGCTCCGGCGCGAGAAGCTGGATGCGGTGGCCCTGCCAGGTCCCGCCGCCGGGCGGGAGCTGGTCGTCGAACAGGGCGGCCGCTCCCCCGGCCGCGACATGCTCGCCGACATCGGCCAAGCGCAGCACCAGCCGTCTCTGACACAGAGTCGGCAGGGCCTGAAGCGATCCGGTGAGCCGCTGCGCGGCCACGACGATGCGGACTCCGCCGTCCGCCCCGTCTCGGAGCAGTCCGGCGAGTAGCTCGAGGGCTGCCGGGCGGTGTTCCTGGTCCCAGCGGGCGTGCACGGAATCGAAGTCGTCGAGCAGCAGCAGCCGGGCCACCGGGCTCCCCCCGGCGTCGAGGCGTCGGCGCGCCTGGACCAGGGCGTCCCACACGGCCTCGACATCGGCACCGAACAGGTCGGCATCACCGACGGGTGCGAACCCCGCCACGACCGACGCCAGTGCCGCTGACTTGCCCGAGCGGGGCCCGCCGATCACGAGCAGGCTGCCCTCGCCCATCGGCTCGTAACGGGCCACCCGGTAGCGCTGGAGCTCCGGCTCATCGAGCAGCCCCAGCAGTGCTCCGGGCTTGGCACGGATGCCGGGCGCGGCACAGTCCTGCCCGGGAGCCGGAATGGGGCCGTCGGACGCGTACTCGTCGACCGCCGTTCCGCTCGCGACCAGGGCAAGGAGGTCCACGCGGCTCAGGCTCGCGGGCAGCAGGTCGAGCCAGGGGCGCCGGGGTCTCGGCTCCCCGGCGGCCGCCGCGGCGAGGTCGCTGATCTCCTGCTGCGAGGTCGTGGCCACCTGGCAGAGCACCGGTCCTGAGGAGTCCGTGGCGATCAGACACCGGCCGGCCTGGTCGGCGCCGAGGGCCGCGGCGGCATCCGTGCCCAGAACCGCCACGCTGTCGGCGCGGTTGTTGACCCGCAGCGATACCCGCAGCGTGCAATTGGCGAGCAGGGCGTCGCGCACCACCCCGGTGGGCCGCTGGGTGCAGAGGATCAGGTGGACCCCCAGCGATCTGCCCCGCGCGGCAATGTCGATGAACAGAGCGTGCAGGTCGGGGAAGGCCGTGAGCATGGTCGCGAATTCGTCGACCACGATCACAAGCCGTGGAAGCATCCCTCCGGAATCCTGCCCCCACAGGTGCACGATGTCCCGCGCACCAGCCCGGCCCAGCACACGTTCGCGGTACCGCAGCTCGGCGGCAAGGCTGGCCAGCGCCCGAGCGGACTGGTGCCCGTCGAGGTCGGTGATCAGCCCGACGCAGTGGGGCAGGGCGCACAACGGGGCGAACGCCGCCCCACCCTTGAAATCGACCAGCAGGAACGTCACCTCAGCGGGGCTTGCCACCGCCGCCATCGCCGCAACCCAGGTCACCAGCAGCTCGCTCTTGCCACTGCCGGTCGTGCCGCCGACGACGGCGTGAGGCCCGGCCCCGACCAGGTCGAGCGACACCTCCCCCGCTTCGCCGACCCCGATGGCGCAGCGGAGGCTCGGCGATCGGGACTGCCCCTGCCGTACCCGATGCCCGGGTCGGAAGCCGGTGAGTTCGCCGAGGGCGACGGATGCCGGCACCGCCCGCGACGTCGGCACCAAACCGGCCGTCGCGGCCCGGTCGCTCAACACCCGGGCAACCCGGAGCGCCTGTTCGACGGTGATCAGTTCGGGCCGGAAGCCGGTTCCCCAGGCGTGCACGCCGGATCGCAGCACCTCGGCTCGTCCGGGACCCTGCATTCGCACGATGGTGTCGCAGCCGACGGGGAGTGCCTCGAGCGTTCCGGCCAGGGCGATGATCAGCCCCGACCCTGCGGGTGCCGGTTTCCCGGACGCCCCTCCCGGCGGCGCCTCGCAGACCACGACGGTGCGAGCACAGACCGACCCGGTGTCGTACGGGAGCGCGGCCGCCCAGTCCCAACCGTTTTCTGGCACGCTCAGGCGGACCTGGTCGGGCACCAGCGAGCAGGCCAATTGCACCAGGAGCCCGCGGCCCAGCGCCTGCCCGAGCGGAAGCGGTCCGACGATTCCGATCCCCCCGCCGACGTCGGCGACGATGGGCGCCTCGGGAAGGGTGGCCGCCCAGTCGCGCAGGTCGCGATGCTCGTCGAGACCTGCGCCGCCGTCGAGGCGCAGACCGCTCGGCACCGCACCGGACCCCAGGCTCACATCCGATCCCGAGCCGGTCCACCGCAGGGCGGCGTGCGGGGCGGCCACGATGCTGTTGGCCGAGGGTGTGCGCCGCCACTGCAGGCGGCGCAGCTCCTCCTGGCGTAGGGCCACTTCGGCCCGCAGGGTCACCAGGGCCTGCTCCTGGTCGGCGGCGTTCGCGCGCCGGGTGCGTCGCCCCGTGCGGCGCGCGTCGAGCATGCCGGCCAGGGCGATGACCGGGCCGAGTACCGCGAAGATCAGCACGAAGGCCGAACCCGTGATCAGCCAGATCACCCCCGCCGCGGCCAGCGGCGCCACGCTCGCGATCAACGGGAAGCCGGGCGCCGGCGGGTCGGCCGGACGGGCGGGGAGGGTCAGCGGGACATCGGCTCGGATCACCGCACCAGCCCATCACTCCGGGGGCGATCCCAGCGGCACGCACCGGCATCCGTGGCGGACAGGCGGCCGACAGGGCTGGGGAGGGATCAACGGGTGTGGCACCCAACGAGTCTCGAACCAATTCGACGGAGATTCTCGTCTGAAAACACTTTTTGGGCGGTTCCGGGGCCGGTTTGGGCAAAATCTCCGTCGAATTCGTTCGGGCCGGCTCGTTCGGGCCGGCTCGTTCGGGCCGGCTCATTCGGGCCGGCGCCGGCCCGGGCAGGGAGCGGCTCGCAGGCGACTAGTTGAGGATGAAGAACTGGTCCGCGATCTCGACGCGGGAACCACGCGGCACCAGATAGCGCCGGCCAGGTTCGCAGCGAACCAGTACCGCATCCGGGCGACGGATGATCGTGCCGTTCCCCGAGAACCGGTCACTGACCCAGAACTCGCCCTCGTGCTGGCCGAACTCGAGGTGGCTCTTCGACACCGACCGACCGAGGTCGTTGATCTGCACCAGGATGTCGACGTGTTCGGTCGGCTGGGGCAGCGGTCGGCGACCGATCAGGCCGGTGCCCAGGGCCGAGATCGTCTCCCCCGTGCTGAACTGGAGCACGAACAGGGACGCGGCCGAGGGGGCCGCGTCGAACGAGGATGACGTGGCCGAGGGGGCCGCAGGCTGAACCGACAGCGGCGCCGGGGCGGGATCCGGATCGGGGATCTCGACCGAGACGGAGAACACCGGTGCCGGGAGGACGGGGGCCGGGAGGACGGGGGCCGGGAGCACGGGGGCCGGGAGCACGGGGGCCGGGAGCACGGGGGCCGGGAGCACGGGGGCCGGGAGGAGAGGAGCGTCAACCGGAGCCGGGAGGACCGGGACCGGGACCGGGACCCGGACCGGGGCCGGGACCGGAGCCGGGAGGACCGGGGCCGGGGCCGGTCCCGCAATCGGAACCGACACCACCGGCACGGAGATCACGGTGTTCCGGCGGAGCGGCTGGATGACAGTGGTGTCGCCGGGCCGCGGATCCGGGCGTTTTCGGGTTTGCGGGGTGGCGGTGCTCGAGCTGCCGCATTCACCGCAGAACATGGCGCCGACGGGCAGCTGCGCACCGCAGATCAGGCAGTTCATGGGCGGGCTCCTCCCGGTGCAGGGCCGCTCCCTCGCGGGGCTGTTCGGTGAACGGATGTCCCTCCAGCGTACCGACCCAACGAGCGCAGCGACACGAGGGCCCGAAGCCGGTCGGTGCGGCTGCCCCCCGCGCCGAGCGAGCGGCACAGGGCGGTGACCGCCGTCCACACCTCCTCGGCGGCGGCATCGTCCGACCGTTCAGGGGAGAACACGGCGCGGTCGACGGCATCCGCGACGACGCCGGCCGCCGTCCTGGGCTCCGTACCCGGCACCAGAACGGCCAGTTCCGTGCGGGTGGCCCCGACCGGAACGTCGACGCCGTGATCGAGGACGGCGTCGGAGAACTCGCGCCAGCCACCGCGGATCCGGTCGAGCGGTGTGGACCGGGTGCGACGCAGGTGCCGTCTGCGCGCCTTGGCGCCGACGATCAGCAGGAAGGGCGCGAGCAGCACACCGAGGCCGAGAAGCGTCCAGGCGGCGACGGTCGCCGCGGCGAGCAGGAAGGCCAGCAGCGGGTCGGATGGGGCCGGCGGATCCTCGGTGCTGCTCTCCGGCGGGGCCGGATCGCGCAGCTCCACCGGGTCGGGGAGCGCCGGGGGCACCACCGACTGCGGCCGGGAGACCACCGTCGGGTCGTCGGGGGCCCGCGCCGGGATGTCGCGCACGGCCGGGTTCGGATCGATCGTGGCCCAGCCCAGTGTGGAGGCCACCTCGATCCACGCCGAGATGTCGGAACCGACAACGGGGATCGCCTCTGCCCCCGACGCCGTCTCGCCCCCGGAGGCGGCCCTCGGCACGAAGCCGATGACGACCCGGGCCGGGAAGCCGAGCCGGCGCGCCATCAGGGCCGCGGCGACGGCGTATTGCTCGGCGTCGCCGAGCATGGGTTGATCGGTGAACAGCTCGCTGATCCGGTCGGCACCGTGCCCGGACCGGCTCACCGGTTCGTCCGGGAGGATGCCGTGGCTGATATAGCCATCCGTCTTGAGCCCGTCGAGCATGGCCTGCAACTGCACGCCGGGCGGGTCGCCGGCCCGCACATAACGGGCCAGAGCCTGTTCGAGCTCGTCCGGCAGAATAGCCGGCTCGGGCAGCACGGCGCTGCCGGGCCGCAGAGCGGCCAGGTTGTCCGGGGAACGGGGGACGACACCCACGCTCCGGTAGCTGTCGCCTCTGACCAGCCCGGTGAGCACCGCGGCCGTGCCGCTGTTGTCGTTGTAGTAGAAGGAGTCGGAGCGTACGATCCGGGTGGGTCCGGTGAACGTGATGCTTTCGAGCTGTCCGGCGCCGGGCACCCAGACGCCGGTGTAGCCCTCGACCGTCACCGTGAGGGTGGTCTCGTCGCCGTCGACCAGGGACTGGTCGAGCCGGTCCGGCAGCCGGGTGAACGAGCCGGACGCGCTGCTGACCTGGTCGCTGCCGACCGAGTAGACGATCCCGTCGTAGCTGTCCAGGGTGGCCAGCCGGAGCCGACCACCGCTCGGCAGGCCGGCCACCTCGAGGAGCACGGCATCCGACCGCCCGGTCTGCAGGTAGCCGCGGAACTCGCTCAGCGGGCTCGGGTAGGCGCGCGGGTCGAACGGCTGCTGCACCCGGGCGCGCGCCACGTCGCGGGGCACGTCGGCCGGCAGCAGGACCGCGGCCCCGGTACCGGCGGCGATCGCCACCGCCACGATCACGGCGGCGCTGACCAGCCCGCGGGCGGCCGCGAGCCGCCGATGGGAAGACGACGCCGTACTGCGGCGGGATTGCTGCAGGGTGAGCCGCCGGGCGGATCGGCGACGCATCCAGCGAAACCAGAGCAGCCAGGCCAGGAGCACGACGAAGAGGCCGAGACCGGTTCCGATCGGCATGCTCGCGACCGTCGGCCCCAGCACGATGCCGCTGACGAACAGGGCGGCGGGGGCCAGGGTGCCGAACTCGCCGACCGGGGCGCGGAGGGCCACCGACAGCCCGATCACCGTGCTGAGCAGCACGAGGATGAAAGCAGGCACGAGCAGCGCCTGATAGGAACCGACCGGCAGCACGATGGTGACGAGCTGTTTCCAGCTCAGCGCGGTCGCCGCGAGCAGGTCGAGGAAGCCGTCCGGGGTGGGCAGGACGCCGCCCACCGCCCGACCGGGAACGGCCAGCGGCACCCCGGCGAGGAGATACACCCCCACCGTGGACAACGCCACCAGCCAGGTGCCCCAGCGCAACAGCGCTCCTAGAAGGGCAACGAGCGCGCCGAGGGCGAAGGTGACGCAGACCAGCACGATGAACTCGCGGCTCTGATAGACCGGCCAGAACGAGGCTGCGGCGATGACGGTCGCCAGCAGCAGCCCGATGGTGTTGCCGACGATGAAGCGCCAGTCCAGACGGATGCCGCCGGCCGCCATCCCGTCCCGGCGCGCGCCGCGCCGCCGTACCCCGCGCGCGCTCATGCCGCCTTCGTTCGAGCGAGGCTGTGCTGGAGGTCTTCGAGGTAGCCGATGGTGAGTACGCTCAGCTCGGCCACCCGGCGGAAGCTGGGCACGGTCTCCGGGGCGCAGATCACGGCGACCACGTCGACCCCGGCCGGGAAACGGCTGGCGGCCGTGCACAGCTGGGTCAGGGTGGTCACCGACCCGCAAACCAGGAAGGCCACCGAGATACCCGCCACTGTGTCCGCGGCAGCCCGGGCAAGTTCGCTGACCGGCAGGGCCGCAGAGGAACGATCCACGCCGCTGAGATCGTCGAGCAGCCGGGCGCGGGTGAGGGTGCGGAGCGAGCGGAGACCCGGCATCCGTCGTCGGTTGGAGTCCGGCGGCACCGCACTCGCGACCACGGAGACCGTGCGCGCGTCACGGATGGCCCGCACCCCCAGGCTGCCGGCGACGCTGACGGCCAGCTCGAATTCGTCCTCGTCGGCGTAGTCGGAATCCGCCAGGCTGAGCGCGACCATGAGGTGGCTGCGGCGGGATTCCTCGAACTGTCGCACCATGAACCGCCCGGTCTTCGCGGTGCTCTTCCAGTGGATGGCGCGCCGCTCATCGCCGGCCACGTATTCGCGCAGGGCGTGGAACGACACATCGCTGTTCGTCAGATCGCGGGTGGGATTGCCCTCGAGGTCGCGGATGAAGCCGGTGCTCATGCTCGGGATCGAGACCGTGCGCGGATGCACGAACAGTGAGACCTGTTCCGACCAGGCCACCTCCCGGCGCAGCAGCCCGATCGGGTCGGCTCGCGCCGTCCGCACCGGGCCGATCGGGATCACGCCGCGTTTTCGGGTCGGCACGATGAAGACGTCCGAGAAGTCCTCGCCGCGGGCGAGGCTCGGCATCGCGAATTCGGCCAGCCCGGCACCGACCGGAACCTCGACGCCGACGCCCGGCAGCCGTCGGCGGGTCGGGTTCCGCACGTTGACCTGGCCGGGCACCCGCTCCCCCACCACAACCCGGTCCACGGGCAGGTGCAGGTGGATCTCAAACGCGTTCCGACCGATCAGGAAACAGGAAGCCGCGACCAGGAGCACGAGCCCGGCCCAGCCGATCACGATGAACTCGGTCCAGCCCAGGGCGTACCCGACGAGGAACGACGCCCCCACGACGGTCAGGGCGGCCCAGCCGAGCGGGGTGACCACGGAGGAGACCACGTGCAGGGCGCGGGTGGCACGAGCGCTCGCCTCCCGCGCGAAGCGCACTCCCGCCGCGACCGTCTCGGCCAGTCGGCCGTCGCCGGAGGTGCCCACAGGCACCGCAGCAGGTGGCGTGAGCGCCGTGACCGCGTCGATCGGCGCTCCCTGCGTCACGCAGCTTGCCTGTCGCTGGGCGGCGGCGTCTCGATCAGCACCCGGGCGATCACGCTGGAGGCAGTGACCCCGTCGAATTCGGCCTCGGGGTCGAGCACCAGCCGGTGCGCGAGCACCGCGTCCGCCAGCTCCTTGACGTCGTCGGGCACCACATAGTGGCGGCCGTTCGCGGCGGCGAGGGTCTTCGCCGTGCGGATCAGAGCGAGCGCCCCGCGGACGCTGACGCCCAGGCGCACCTCGGAGCTCGTGCGGGTGCCGTCGATCAGGCGCGCCACGTAGTCGTTGATGGTGGCGTCGACGTAGACGGTGCGGGCCAGGGCCGCGAGCTCGACGACGGTCGCCGCGGACACCACCGGCGGCACGATCACCTCGTGCGCGCGCTGCCCTGCGCCTTCGAGGATGCGGATGGTCGAGGCGTGGTCCGGGTATCCGATGGACGCCTTCATGATGAACCGGTCCAGCTGGGCCTCCGGCAGCCGGTACGTGCCGGCCTGCTCGATCGGGTTCTGGGTGGCGATCACCATGAACGGGGCCGCGACCGGGTGGGTGACGCCGTCGACGGTGATCTGCCCCTCCTCCATCACCTCGAGCAGTGCGGCCTGGGTCTTCGGGCTGGCCCGGTTGATCTCGTCGGCCAGCACGATGTTCGCGAAGACCGGCCCGCGGTGGAATTCGAATGCACCGCTGCGCTGATCGTAAATGCTCACCCCGGTGATGTCGCCCGGCAGCAGGTCCGGGGTGAACTGCACCCGGTTGCTGGTGCCGCGCACACTTTGCGCGATAGCGCGCGCGAGCGAGGTCTTGCCGGTGCCCGGCACGTCTTCGAGCAGCAGGTGCCCGCCACTGAGAAGCGCGGTGAACGACATCCGGATGACGTGGTGCTTGCCCAGCAGCACCTGCTCGACCCCGGTCACCAGTCGGTCGAAAACGTCGGCGAACTGGGTCGCCTGCTCCGCGGTCATCGTCATGGGGTGATCACTTTCGTGTAGTTCATGGTGCATAGGTGTAGCTCTGATTATTCACGGTCACCGTCAGGCGCACGGTGCCGGCCGCCGGAGGCGGCACGTCGGTGCCGAATCTGCAGGTGTTCGGGGAGTCGGCGTCCCGCGGGGCCACCGCGGCGTCGCCGGGCACCGAGCACCTGTAGGCGGCAGGGAGGCCGTTGTTCTCCGGCCCGTTTGTCCAGCTGATGATTCCGGTGGCGGGGTCGTACGCGAGCCCGGTCACAGTGAATCTAACGGATGCCTCGGGCGCGGCCACCGTGCCCGACCACGGCCCGCAGGATCCCCAGCCGGTACAGGCCGAAACCTGATAGCGCACGACCGCGCCGAACGGGAGCCCCAGCAGTTCACGCGGCCAGCCCGCCCCACCGAAGACGACCTCCGATTCCGGAACGACGTTGCCGGAGCCGTCGACCGCGCGCAGTCGGTAGTCCCGGATGCCCGCGCTCGGGCTGATCCCGTCGACGCGCAGATCCCAGGCATCGCCCCGCACGGCCATGCGGCTCTGCACGTCGGTGACCGGCCCCGGCGCCGGCCGCACGAGCACACTCGCCACGGCCGTCGGGGCGCAGCCGGCCCGGTTGTAGCCCCAGACAACGAAGTAGTACCGGCCGTTATCGGCGAGGAGGCTGTCGAACACGGCGCTGGTCACGTCTCCGGCCAGCATCCGCTGTTCGGCGACGATTCCGCCCTCGGTCGGCGCCTGGAGCTCCCCCGACGCGGAGACCGTGCACGACTGCGCGCCCCTGGGAATCTGGTCCGTACTCAGCCGCTGCACGAAGTAGCCGCCGATGGGGTCCCCTCGACCGTCGAACCCGTCCCACGTCACGGTCACCGCTCCGGCGGCGTCGGCCGAGCTCGCCGCGACCGTGCCGGCGCGAGCCGGGCCGAACGGCGTCGCGCTGCCGGCCGCACTGTTCCAGCCGGCCAGTGCCGGGTAGGCGTCGTTGCGGGCGCTCACAGTGAACGGGGTGTTGACGCCGTTGACGAGACCCGTCAGGTCGACGGTGCAGGTGCCGGCCCGGCAACTCGGCCCGGAGGCGCTGACTTCCTCTTGGACGGCGCCGTTGCTGGTCACCAGATAACCGCGCATCGCCGTTCCACCGCCGACCGGGGCAACGGTGTTCCAGCGCAGCCGCAGGCCGCCGTCGAGGGGTTCCGCGACCAGCCCGGTCGGCGCGGGCGGCACCGAGTCGGACCAGACCCGATCGGAGAGCACTGTCGCCGCGGACAGGCCGATCCCATTCTGCGCGGCGACCGACACCCGCAGCGCATTGCCCTGGCCGTTGCCGGGCGTCGCGACCTGGCAGGAGGTGGCCGAGCAGAGCGACGTGGACAGAACGGCCCCGGAGCCGGCGTCGAGCAGGGAGATCTGATACCCGGTGATCGCCGAGTTGTTGAAGGCCCCGGCGTTGAAGGAGACGGCGAGGCTGCGGTCGGCGAAGCCGGTGACGCGCAGGCTGGACACCGGATCGGGCTTGTCCTGCACCGAAACACGCACAGTGCCCCAGGCATAGCGGCCCGGGTCGTTGGTCGCGTCGGCCACCTGGTATTGCAGAGTCAGGTCGGTCGGCGCGGCGTCCGCGGCGACCCGGACCGACAGCCGGCTTCGGTCCGTGCTGGGCGTGATGCTGACTCCGGCCGGAACGGCGCCGCCGTCCAGGCCCCGCACCGCGAGCACGCGCAACGGCACGGACGGGAACGGATTGGTGGCGCCGTCGTTCGCGAGTACGTCGACGACGGTCGTGCGCCCGCGGGGAGCGACCGCTGCATCCGTCACGGGGATGGCAACGGGCCGCGTGGATGCGACCACGCGCAGGTCGATCCGGCCTGCCCTGCCCTCCTGGACGCCGTCGCGCACACCGATGGTGATCGTGCTCCGGGCGCCCTTCGGGGTGGACTCGGTGGCGCGCAGGGTGAGTTTCTGGCCGTCGAGCCTATAGCTGAAACCGGTCGGCAGCGGGTCGAGCACGGCGTAGGCCAGCTCGGCCTGGTCGTTCGGATAGGGGTAGCTGGTAAGCCGGGTCAGGTCGATGACCTTCTCCTGGTCGGGCTCGAAGTCGAGCACGGCACCGCCGAAACCGGGCGGCTGGTTCTCGCGGGGCGTGACCTCGATGGGCAGGACGATGGTCGCCGTGCGCCCGTCCGGATCGTTGGGTCCCGACCCGTCGGTCACCTCGAACGAGATCGACGCCGGCCCGAAGTACTTGTCGGTGCTCGTGAACGCGAGGCCTGTGTCGCTGCGCACCAGGTCGGCCCCGTCGGAGTGGGTGGCCTGCACGAGGCTGCGGTCGGTGAGCCGCACCGTCTTTCCGGCGACGGCGACGACGTAGTCGTTGATGTCGATGTCGAGCAGCGCCTCGCTCTGCACCGTCAGCGGCTTGACGCCGCGGCGCAGCTGGGGCAGGGCGTCGTCGGTTCCGGGAACCCAGATGAGCGCGTAGGACACGATGCTCGTGTCCTCCGGGTGCGCCACCGCGAACGGGATGATCTGGCTGGTTGAGCCCACCGTGACCCGGATGCGCCCGGCCGGCGTCACTTCGGCCACTCCCGAGAAACGGTCGGGGACGCTCAGGGCCAGTTGCGCGGCCGGTCCTTCCGCGAAGAAGACGTTGGCCAGCACGTCGACGTCGACGGTGCGGGCCTCGAGCACATCGGACAGCGCGACGTGGGTGTCGCGGGCGTCCGGCCGTGAGTGCGGGGCGTCCGACCTCACCACGACCGTGAGGAAGGTGGAACTCGTGCCGCCCCGCACGTTCTGGATCTCGTAGATGAAGCCGTAACGCCCCTCTGTCATCGGTGCGGTCACGGCAACGGTGTCGCCGTCGACGACGGCGGTGCCGGAGCCGGCCCCGCCGCTCGCTTCCACGCCGCTGATACTCAGGGTTCCGCCGTCGGGGTCGGAGTCATTGCCGAGCACCCGCACGGCGACCGTGCTGCCGGGGCGCACGACGACCTCGTCCGGAGCTGCGACCGGATTGCGGGCGCCGTCGAGGCGCGGGCTGATGCCCACCCGCACGGTGCCGACGGCCCGGGCCCCGAGCGCGTCGACCACCGAGTAGCTGAACGTGTCCGTGCCGGCCGAGTACTCCCCAGCCGTGTAGTCGAGAGAGTCGACGCCGGTGACCGTGACCGACCCCTTCTCCGGGCTGGTCTCCTGGCCGACCAGCTGCACGGAGTCGCCGTCGGGGTCGATGCCGGACAGCGGGATCGGGATGCTCACCGTGTCACCGGCGAGCACGCGGGCCGTCACCGTCTTGGGCACGGGAGCGCTGTTCGAGGTCGGATCCGCTTCCCGCACCGCGATGCTGACCTCGGCGTTCGCGAACTGGCCGTCCGGGGCGTTCACCCGATAGACGGCGGTGACGTTGCCGGCCGTGTCCGGCGCCAGGAACCGCAGCACGGAGCCCGAGACGAAGAGCAGCCCACCGCCGGCAGGGAGCTCGGTCGCGAGCGCCGGCGCCAGGGTGAGAGTGTCGCCATCGGGGTGCTCGTCGTTGGCGAGCACGGGAATGTCGATGGCGTCGCCGACCCGCACGGAGATGGAGTCCGGCACGGCGATCGGGGCCTGCTTCTGCGCCGGCGGCGGGATCTCGATCACGGTGACCGTGCCCGCGGCGTCCGCGAGGCCGTTGCTGACCCGGTAGCCGAACACGGCCGTGCCGCCCTCGAGCGGTTTGGTCAGGGTGACGCGCAGGATGCGTTGGTCGAGGATCTCGATGCGCAGCCCGCTGTCGGCGGGGACATCCGTGATGCCCGTCACCAGCAGCACCCCGCCGGCCGGATCGGAGTCCGTGGCGAGCACGTCCACGAGGGTGGCCTGCTGACCGCGGATAAAGGCGGTGTGCGGCACGGTGACGGGGGCGGTACTGGCGTCGGGCGCAGCCATCACATTGACGCGGATGCGTCCGGTGGCGGTAATTTCGCCATCCGTCACCGCGTACTCGATCTCGTGCACGCCCACCACGCCGCTCTGCAACCGAAAGGTGCCGGCGTCGAAGTCCGCCGTGATGCTCACCTCGGGTTTGGCCGGCACGCTGCTCAGGCGCAGCGGCGCCGAACCGCCGCGCACATGCTCGAGCGGCGACACGGTCACCTCGCTGCCGGCGGTCGCAAGCACCACGAACGCCTCCGCGACGATGGGCACCGACCCGCTGGGCCGAACCATCACCGAGAGCGTTCCGGCTCCACCCAAACGGCCGTCGGAGACGGTCAGGCCCACCGTTTTCGCGCCTCCGCCCGCCCCGGCATCCGTGTAGACGACGGACCCGGCCGGCGTGAAGCTGACCTGGTCCGGTGCCGGCGCGGTCGCCGCCGCGAGGTAGAACGGGTCGCCGTCCGGGTCGACCCAGTCACCGAGCACCGCCGTGGTCACCCGCCCACCGGCGCGCACCGTGGTGTTCGTCGTGCGGGCCTGCACGGGCGCGGCGTTCTCTTCGGGAGCGCGCACCGTGACCGTGACCGTGGCCGAGGCCGTCCCGCCGCGCCCGTCGTCGATGGTGTAGTCGAAGCTGAGGGTCCCGGCTGCCTCCGGCGTGAGGGTCAGCTGCACCTGCTGGGTGTCCGCCACGAGCTCGAGCCGCCCGGCCGACTCGGGCACGGGGGTGAGCGCCGAGATCACGAGTACGTCACCGTTGGGGTCGAAGTCGTTCAGCAGCACCGGCAGGGTGACCGTGCGTCCGGGCCGGCCGCCGAAGGAGTCGTCGACGGCCACGGGTGGCAGCTGCGACTTTTCGTACTCCGGTTCGACGTCGTCCGCGGTCTGCTCGACCTGCTGCTGGTCCGGGTCGGTGTCGATCAGGTCGGCCCAGTTGTCGATCAGTTCGTTGCCCTGCTGCACCGCCCAGGCCGCGCCGTTGCGGGCGTCGTTGAGAACGAGTCCGGTTCCGTTCCGCCGGAAGGCGAGCCGGGCGTCTCCGGCGACGCCGGACAGCGTGGCGGTGGCTTCGACGGTTCCGTCGCCGCCAGCCGTATCGGCCGTAGCGACCGTTCCGCAGTCGCGCCAGACGGTTCCGTCCGACCAGGCGGCGTGGGCGCAGGAGGCGTCCTGCACCGGCACGGCGGCGTCCCCGCTCCGCCCCGTGACCAGCGGTGTCAGGCGTCCGCCGGTACCGGGCACCGCGATGAGTCCCTCCCGGTGGGCGACGAGAACGCGGTCGCCCGTCACGCTCGGCTCCGACAGGACCGGCTCATCCCCGGCACGGATGCTCCCGGACAGGTCTTCGGTTCCCTCCGCCTGGAACAGTCGCCGGGTCGTCGCGTTGAGCAGCGCCCACCGGCCGTCGACGCTGGTCAGCTGGTAACGGTCATCCGCTTCGCCGGCCGTGAGAGTGACCGTGCTGGTGATGGTGTCTGCAGTGAGCAGGTCGACCCGAGCGAGTTCCCCCGTCGCCGGCGTGAAGGCATACAGCACCCCGGCCGGATCGAGGCTGATCACGGAGCCGGCGCCGAATGCCAACGTCGGTTCGGCGGTGCTGTCGAACTCGGAGAGCCGGCTCGCGGCCACAGTCCAGACATCTCCGTTCGCGGTGATCACCGCGCGGTCGCCGGCCAGGAAGACCGAGGCGGCCTCCGGCGGCAGGGCCACGCTGTCGGCCACCTCCGCGGTCGCGGGGTCGAGGATGTCGAGGGCGCTGTTGCCGCGATCGAGCACCAGCACTGTCGCTCCCTGTTGCACCACGTCGAGGCTGCTGCTCCCGGCGTTGACGACTGTGTTGAGTTCGAAGACGGCTGTGTTGGCTCGCCCGACCGCCTGGCGGGCCTCGTTCGTCACCCAAACGGCCGCATCCCCAAGGTCGAGGCGTTGCGCGGTGTACCCGCCGGAGACGATGGCCACGGTGGAGATGACGGCCAGGACCACGGTGCCGCTGAGCGCGGTGATGAAGAGCGACCGGTGGCCGGCGAGCCAGCGACGGATCACCTGGTGCCGCCGGACGCGCCAGGAACGGAGGTGTCGACGCATTTTTCCCCGCTCGGAGCGCCGGTCTTGCCGTCCCGGTTGACCGTGACGGTCGCACACACCCTCGGCTCGCCCTGCGGGTCGACCCGGAATTCCGTTCCCCGCTGGATGCTGCTGGCACCGTTCCGCAGGGTCACCACGAAGTTGTCACCGTCCCGGATTCCGGGGTCGGCCCAGTCGAACACGACGGTTCCGGAGCGGAGTTCACCGTCCACATCGCTGACCAGGGGGATGTCGGAGCCCCTCTGGTTCACCAGCACCATCGCCGCCGTGGTCGCGAGCCCCACGATGATCACGGCCGCGGAGATGAGTCCCCAAACCGTGAGCGTGCGCCGCTGCTTCCTGGGCCGGGTGGTCACGGTGTCCCCGTGCGGTCCGGTCAGCTGCCCGGTGCTCTGGACCGGGGTCGCCCGGCGTGCGCCGACGCCGACGGCCGGCGCCTTCCGGCGGCGGCGGCCGGTGTAGGCGTCGACGGAGTTGATGCCCGTGATCCGGGTCTGATCGTCCTGATCGGCCAGCGCGGCCACGGCCCAGCCGTCCTGCTCCACCTCGAGGGGAGTCTGAGCGAGGCCGAGTTCGGCCTCGACGGACTGGAGTTCTCGGATGAGTTCCAGCACGCTCTGCTGCCGCAGTTCCGGTCGCCTCGACATCGAACGATTCAGAATGGCGGAGAGCCGGGCCGGCACGTCGGCGCGGTTGAGCGGCGGGATGCGCGCCTTGTTGATGCGGGCCATCATCTGGGCCGAACCGTTCTCGGTTCCGGCCACTTCGAACGGGGACCTGCCGGCCAGAAGCGAGTAGAGAGTGGCGCCGAGCGACCACACCTCCGAGGCGATCGACCCGGAGATGTTGCCCAGCAGCACCTCGGGAGCCGACCACGGCACGGAGAGCCCGATGGCGTCGCTCCGCTCGGCCTCGCCGAGGGTGGCGGCGATCCCGAAGTCGGACAACACCGGGTGCCCATACGCGGTGAACAGGATGTTGGACGGCTTGAGGTCCCGGTGCAGCACCCCGGACCGGTGCGCGGTCTCGACGGCGCTGGCGATCTTCACACCGATCCGCAGGGTTTCCGGCACGGAGAGCGGTTCGGAACGGTAGCGCTGGCTCAGGGTCGAGGAGCAGTACTCCATGACCAGATACGGTCGCCCGTCCGCGGAGACGCTCGCCTGGAAGACCGTGAGGATCGACGGATGCGAGCTCAGCTGGGCCATCAGATTGGCCTCGGCCTGGAATAACTGGCGCACGTGGTCGTTGACGATCTCGGACAGGAGTACCTTGACCGCGACCTGACGCCTGGGCATGTTCTGCTCGTAGAGGAACACATCGGCGAAGCCGCCGGAGCCGAGCGGCCGGAGATAGGAGTATCCCGGCAGGTTCGGCGGCGTGGAGGGCAAGCGCCGTGCCATATCGCCTCCCGGTGTGCTGGTCAGTGCGTATCGTGCGTGAACGTGCGCGAATCGACCGGGTGACTCGACAGGCGCCCCCTAATTTTAGGCGTCTGCCTGCCACGCGGGAGGTGGAAAACTACCCCAACTCTGGGGGTACGACGTCGTCCACGGCGAGCACATCGAGCACGATCACCGTGACGTTGTCGCGACCACCGTTGTCGAGCGCGGCTTCCACGAGCGCCGACGCCGCGTCATCCGCCCGCGGGTTGGAAATCAGGAAATGACGGATGCCGTACGCCGTCAGCTCCTTCGTCAGGCCGTCGGAGCAGATCAGGAGCCGCATCCCGGCCTGCAGGGGACGGATGCGATAGTCGGGCACGGGCGGTTCGTGGAATCCGACGGCGCGGGTCACGATATTGCCGTGCGGGTGCACATCCGCCTCGTCGCGGGTGATCCGGCCCGCGTCCACGAGTTCCTGCACGACGGAGTGGTCGGTGGTGACCTGTTCCAGCACTCCCGAGGTGAGCTGGTAGACGCGGGAGTCGCCGATGTTGAACACGATCCACTGCGGCACACCGGAGACGACGGCCAGTGCGGCGCCGGTGACGGTCGTCCCGGTGCCGAGGTCGGTCACACCCTCGCCCGAGGCCATGTCGACGACCGAGCGGCTGAGCGCGTCATTGATCGCCTCCGCTTCGAGGTGGTCCGTGCCGGCTAGTTCGGCCAGCCGGGTGACGACGGCCGCACTGGCGACGTCGCCGGCGGAGTGACCGCCCATGCCGTCGGCGACCGCGAAGACGGGGATCTCGGCGACGAGGCTGTCCTCGTTGATCTGGCGGCGATGTCCGGTGTCGGTGAGGGCTGCCCAGGCCAGCGTCACGGATTTCTGCACCGATGGGAGTACGACTGTGGAACCGGTTGAGCCTTGACCAATTTGGGTCACGGTTGTGCCTTCCGAAATTGCCGTGCGCTTACTGACCGGGCATCATGCCGGGTGCGGGGAGGATCTCGATGATATTACCGTCCCCTATGTGCACCGTTGTACCGGGCAGCACCGTCAGCGATTGGCCGGAGCGAAGTCGTTGCCTGCGACCGCGTGGCGGAGCCACCACGGTGCCGTTCGTGGAACCGAGGTCGGTGACGACGACGGAGCCGCCCTCCTGTCGTATTTCCACGTGAGTGCCGGAGACGGCGGAGGTCGGCGAGGCAACCTCGATCAGCCGCGCCGGTGTGGCGGCGGCGATCCGCGTCTGGCGCGGCCGGCGCCCGAGGCGGCACGGGAGGTCCAACGGAATCTGCTCCCCGTCCGGCAGCCGGAGTGCGAAACGGGGCTCGGCGGCGCGAACCCCTTCGCCCGCCGAGGGGCCGCGAACAACGTGCCCGGGAGCAGCCCGGCCGCCGGGGATCAGTGTGTCGGTCCCGACCGGGCCGAGAACGGTGTCCTCGTCGGCCGCGCTGCCGGTCGCGCCGGGAGCGCCGGCGCGCACGATCGTGGCATCGTCGGCGAACGCGCCATACGTGAGTGCGGCATCGGCCGGAGTCGACTCGGATTGCCCATGCTCCGCCAGCGACCAGGACAGGGTGTTCGCGAACACGGAGCCGAGTCCGAAGGGCCGGCCGGAGTCACGGGCGCGCGCGGATGCCACGGGCCGCCCGGTGGACCCCACCGTGAACCCGATCACGGCCCGGAAGTCCGCCAGAAGCCAGGGGCGGATGCCGCCGGCCGAGAAACGACGCGACCCGCCGACCGAGTACACGTCGACCGCGACCTCGCCGCGAACGATCACGGAGACGGGAATGCCGTCCTCGTCCGTGGGAGCGCGCTGCACGATCACCGCGAAGTTCTCGACGGCGTGCTCGCCGCCGAGCGGCAGCAGGGCGACCAGGTCCTCGGCTTCGACATGGGGTTCCGTGACGAGCGCGGCCAGGGTCAGGATGACGCCCGACGGGGTGCCGACGGGCATCGCGGCGATGAAGCCGCGGCCCACGACGAAGGTCCAGGCGGCTTCGGTGCCGGGACCGGTGACAAATCCGACACGCCCCACGGGACTGGTGCCTTTCCGTTGCGTTGGCGAAAGCTCGCCGACGGTTCATCCTAGCGGCGGGAACCGAGCCTGAACCAGGCAATCTTCCGTTGATTCCGTTGCATTCGACCTGAATTGCTTCGGAATCGCTTGCCTGAGGGCACTCGCGCTGGCATACTCGCTGGATGAGCGTAAACGGGCGCAATTCTGCGGGCAAGCCGGCACCACTGGATGATGTCTCGAAGAAGATCATTGAGCAACTCCAGACCGATGGCCGCCGCTCGTATGCCGAGATCGGCAAGGCGGTGGGCCTGAGCGAGGCCGCTGTACGCCAACGCGTGCAGAAGCTGACGGACGCCGGTGTCATGCAGGTCGTCGCCGTCACCGATCCGATGCAGCTCGGATTCTACCGCCAGGCCATGATCGGCATCCGTGCGACCGGGGACACCCGGCTGCTCGCGGACCAGCTGGCAGCGATCCCGGCCGTCGACTACGTCGTTCTGACGGCCGGCTCCTTCGACCTGCTGGTCGAAGTCGTCTGCGAGGACGACGACGAACTGATCGATCTTTTGAACACTCAGATCCGCGGTCTCGAGGGCGTCAGCTCCACCGAGACCTTCGTCTATCTCAAACTCCACAAGCAGCTCTACAACTGGGGAACACGGTAAATAACATGACAACCACAGCACCCACCACGCACTCCGCGGCGACGAAGACCACAGTCAACGCCGACGCAGTCGTCGACTCCACGGCCGACGCCACGGCCGACGCCACGCCCGCACCCCGCGTCTACACGGATACCGAGAACGCCACCCTGCAGCAGAAGGCCAAAGACCACCTCTGGATGCACTTCTCGCGCCAGTCCGTGCTCGAATCCGGCCATGGCGTGCCGATCATCACCAAGGGTCTCGGCCACCACATCTGGGACTCCAACGGCAGGAAATACATCGACGGCCTCAGTGGGCTGTTCACAGTCAACGCCGGTCACGGCCGCAAGCGGCTCGCCCAGGTGGCGGCGAAGCAGGCCGAGGAACTCGCGTTCTTCCCGATCTGGTCCTACGCCCACCCGAGCGCCATCGAGCTGGCCGACCGGCTGGCGGCCAACGCGCCCGGCGACCTCAACCGGGTCTTCTACTCGACCGGCGGCGGCGAGGCCGTGGAGACCGCCTTCAAGCTGGCCAAGTACTACTGGAAGCTGCAGGGCCGCCCCACCAAGCACAAGGTCATCTCCCGCAACGTGGCCTACCACGGCACCCCGCAGGGCGCCCTGGCCATCACGGGCATCCCGGCCATGAAGGAGATGTTCGAACCGGTCACCCCGGGTGGGTTCCGCGTGCCGAACACGAACTTCTACCGCGCCGACGAGATGGGCTCCGGGCTCGGCGACGACGTGGAGAAGTTCGGCCTGTGGGCCGCCAACCGGATCGAGGAAATGATCCAGTTCGAGGGCCCCGAAACCGTGGCCGCGGTGTTCCTGGAGCCCGTGCAGAACTCCGGCGGCTGTTTCCCGCCGCCCCCCGGCTACTTCAAGCGCGTGCGCGAGATCTGCGACCAGTACGACGTGCTGCTCGTCGCCGACGAGGTCATCACCGCATTCGGACGCATCGGCAACATGTTCGCGTCGACGACCTTCGGGATCGAACCGGACATGATCACCTGCGCGAAGGGCATGACCAGCGGCTACTCCCCAATCGGCGCCACCATCATCAGCGACCGCATCTACGAACCGTTCAAACACGGTGACACCACCTTCTATCACGGCTACACCTTCGGCGGCCACCCGGTCTCCGCGGCCGTGGCCATGGCCAACCTCGACATCTTCGAAGAGGAGAAGCTCAACGAGAACGTGCGCGAGAACTCGCCGTTGTTCCGGGCCGAGCTGGAGAAGCTGCTCGCTCTGCCGATCGTCGGCGACGTGCGCGGTGAGGGCTACTTCTTCGGAATCGAGCTGGTGAAGGACAAGGGCACTAAGGAGACCTTCAACGACGCCGAGTCCGAGCGCCTTCTGCGCGGGTATCTCTCCAAAGCACTGTTCGAGGCCGGTCTGTACTGCCGCGCCGACGACCGCGGCGACCCCGTGGTGCAGCTCGCTCCCCCGCTGACGATCGGCCCAGCCGAATTCAGCGAGATCGGCGACATCCTGCACGGCGTGCTGTCGGAGGCGCCCAAGTACCTGTAGCCACATCCGGGCAACCGGATGCCTGAGCCCGATGCCGGTCAGCGGCATCCGGCTCAGGCGTCCGCGGTCTCGTCGTCCGGCGGGACCGCGAACGCCCAGTCGGGCAGGTGCCCCGAACCGAAAACGGCGTTGAGCAGTTCGGCCATGCCGTAGTGCCGGTCGATGGCGAGTGCCTGGTCGACGAAGATGCCGGCGACCGATCCGCGCCCCATCGCCCATGACAACCACGCCAGCATGCACAGCGGCGCCGGCCTGGCCTTCCGCGGAGCCAGGGCGACCAGAACCTTGAACAGCCGGATCGCCTGTTCGATCCGCACGGGGTCGGGGCGCTCCCGGCCGAGGCCGAGCATGAGGTCGCTCGTGACCTGGGAATGCGGACTGTCGACGCCTGCGGCCCGCTCTTCGCCGATGATGTCGTCGACGCTGCGGCCCGTGGCTCGCTGCAGGATGGCGTACCGCAGGTTGAGGCAGTGCGTGTTGCGGCCGACCTCCTCGCCGAAGGCGAACTGCAACATCATCTGGTCCCGGCAGGCCGGCCCCTGCACCAGGAACAGCAGCGCTGCCGCGTCGTCGAGCCCCAGGTTCTGCGGGTCGAAGCCGAGCGCGGTCTCCGCGGCCACCACCGGGTCCAGGATGTCGCCGGCCAGCTCGAGCAGCTCCGACATCGTGCCGGCCTCGGCGCCGAGCCGGTGATAGCGCGCCAACCGGCGGCCGAGCCGCTCCCGCATCGACGGGTCGACCGTGGGAAGGTCCGCGCGGCTCGAAAGCGTCGCGATGTCACGGCGAACCGCGTCGGGGATGTCCCGGTGCACCTCGGAGGAGGCGATCGCACTCAGCGGATGCCCGCCGGCCGGGCAGTCCGGATCGAAGTACGAGCCCCAGCCGTCGTCGGCCACGCACAGTGCGTCGCGCAGCAGGAAACCGGAGAGCCTGGCCCGAGCGCAGAGCACCTCCACGAAGCGTTCCTGCGGTAGTCCGGTGACGGCAGCGAT
The DNA here is from genome assembly GCF_004564305.1 of Cryobacterium sp. TMT3-29-2. NCBI lineage: Bacteria > Bacillati > Actinomycetota > Actinomycetes > Micrococcales > Microbacteriaceae > Cryobacterium > Cryobacterium sp. TMT3-29-2. The sequence goes on along the minus strand of NZ_SOGK01000113.1, from coordinate 28,990 downwards.
GGGCTCGTCGGTGTAGATCACGGGGACCAGCGCGTCGACACCCGGGATCTTGCAGATGGTTCCCACGAGTGTGGTGGCGATGCGCTTCAGCACCTTCTCCGGCACCGTCCGGTCGGGCAGGTTGAACCGCATCGCCCCGCAGGTGCGGTTGCCGCGGAAGGCGACGAGCACCAGGCTCTGCTCGGGCTGGAACCCGGCGAGCTGCGGCACGAGCGCGAGGAAGTCGTGCGCTTCCCTGGTCTTGACGATTGTCCTGTTCATGGCTCCACCCTCGCCGGAGCCGCCGCCACCTCCCGATCCGGTCCAGGTCGGTGCACGACTCGGCGGATTCACATTCTGGGGAGGACCGGCCACGTACGCTGGGTTCAGACGGATGCGGCCGGTGGGCGAGCGCACGACACCGACGACAGAACGAGGTTCACGGATGGCATTCTCAACTGTGTTGGATGTGGTGCTGCTGATCGTGCTCTTCGGCTACCTCATCTCCGGTTACCGCAGCGGCCTCATCGGCAGCATCGCCGGAATCGCCGGACTCGCGGCGGGAGCGGTCGCCGCCTACTTCCTGGTGCCGCTCGTGGGCACCTGGGTTCCCGCCGCGGAGTGGCGCACGGCCGCGTCCCTCGCCGCCGCCGCTGTTCTACTGATCGGCGGCCTCTCCCTCGGCCGCTCCATCGGCGGAATGCTGACGCCTCAGGGCACCCGCAACGGGCTCCGGGTCATCGACCGCGTGCTCGGCGCCGGCGCCGCCGTCGCGGTGTCCGCCCTCGTGGCCTCGATGATCGCCTTCAGTATCGGCTCCCTCGGGGTCCCCGTGGTGTCGTCGGCGGTGAGCTCCTCAAGCGTGATCCGTTCGATCGATTCCCTGACCCCGGACCAGGTGAAGAGTTTCCTGGCCCAGCTACGCTCCATCGTGGTGACCGAGGGCATCCCTCGCGTCGTGGAGGCGTTCAACGGCGAGGCTCCGGTCGTTCCGAACGTGGGCACCGACAGCGACGCCCTGCGCGCGGCGAGCTCGTCGGTGCTGAGAATCAGCGGCACCGCCTACTCCTGCGGGCAGAACCAGTCCGGCAGCGGATTCGTCATCGCACCGGAGCGGGTCCTCACCAACGCCCATGTCGTGGCCGGGGTCTCCGAGCCCGTCGTCGTCACTCCCGGCGGCAGTTCCCGCTCGGGTCAGGTCGTCTACTTCGATCCGGTCGTGGACCTCGCCGTGATCGCGGTGTCAGGACTCGAGGCACCCCCGCTCTCGCTCGGCGACAATCTCGCGCCGGGCAGCCTCGCGGTGAGCAGCGGCTATCCCTTCGGCGGGCCGTTCGAATCAGCGCCGGCCGAGGTCGTTGCCGTGGCCCCAGCCCTGGTGGCCGACATCTACGGGCAGGACCCGTCCTCCCGGCAGATCTACACACTCGCCGCCGATGTGGACCACGGCGAATCGGGTGGGCCGCTGCTCAGCGAGGCCGGCCTCGTGACGGGCGTCATCTTCGCGAAGTCGACCATCACCGAGAACCTCGGTTACGCCCTCGCGATGGAGGAGGTCGATCCCGTCGTCGAGCAGGCAGCCGCACTCGGCGCCCCGGTCTCGTCCGGCGCCTGCATCAGCGGCTAGCCCTCGATGGCAGACTAGACAGGTCCTGAACCAGCGGGACCCCAGGAAAGGCCCACTGCATGACGATCATCGCCGCCGCCGACGGTTCGGCTCTGGGCAACCCCGGCCCCGCCGGATGGGCCTGGTTCGTCAACGATTCCTGCTGGGCCGCCGGCGGCTGGAAGCACGCCACGAACAACCAGGGCGAGTTGAAGGCCGTGCTCGAACTCTTCCGGGCCACCGCCCACCTCGACGACGACCTGCTCGTGCTGTGCGACAGCCAGTACGTGATCAACTCCGTCACCAAGTGGATGCGCGGCTGGAAGGCCAAGGGCTGGCGCAAGGCGGATGGCAAGCCCGTGATGAACCTGGACCTGCTCCAGGAGCTCGACGAGGCCCTGGCCGGGCGCCGCTACCGGTTCGAATGGGTCAAGGGCCACGCGAACCACCCGCTCAACGAGGCCGCGGACAGTCGGGCGCGAGCCGTGTCGGATGCGTTCCAGCGGAACGCGCCGATCAACGCCGGCCCCGGCTGGGTGCGGGAGGGCGATACCCCGACGCCCCGCCGCCCCGCGCCGACTCCGGCCACGAAGGCACGGGCCGTCACGGTGCCTCCCGCCGCCCGCACGCGCCCGGCCGGCCCCGCGCATCCGGAACTGTTCGCGTTCGACGAGCCGGCCGAATCCCACACCGTGGCTCTCGAGCTCTCCCCCGACGAACACGCCCGGCTGACCGGGCGCGCCGCCCGGCTCGGTGTCACCGTCGAAGAGCTGCTTCGCGGCCTGATCTGACCTCGTCCTGCTTCGACGCGGTCCTGGCCGCGATCTTTGCCGAGTTCCTCGGCGGCAGCAGGGTGCTCGCCTCGTCCAGGGACATTCCGTTGGTCTCCGGAATCTTGGTCAGTACGAAGACGAACGACAGCGCCGCGAACAGAGCGTAAACACCGTAGGTCAACGGCAGCGAGACGGCTGCCATCGACGGGAATGTGACGGCGATCAGGAAATTCGCGATCCACTGGGCCGCTGCTGCGACACCGAGCGCCTTCACCCGGATGGTGTTCGGGAACATCTCGCCGAGCAGCACCCAGACGACGGGGCCCCACGAGGCGCCGAAGAAGACCACGAAGACGTTCGCCGCGACCAGGGCGATCCCACCCCACGCACCGGGCAGGGCGATCTCACCGTCCACGGTGACGGCCTGGCTGAAGGCGATCGCCATGGTGGCCAGCGACAGCGTCATACCGATGGAACCGGTCAACAGGATCGGCCGGCGTCCGACCCGGTCGATCAAGGCGATGGCGATAAAGGTGACCGCGATGTTGGTCAGGCCGGTGAGCACCGAGATGGTGAGCGAGCTTGACTCTTCGAAACCGACCGCCTTCCACAGGGTGGTCGAGTAGAAGAAGATCACGTTGATGCCGACGAACTGCTGGAACACCGACAGGAGGATGCCGACCCAGACGATCGGGCGCAGACCGAGGGTCTTGCCGCGCAGTGACCCGACACGCTGGCCCAGCGCGTCCTCCTTGATGGAGGCACGGATGTCGCGGATCTCCCGTTCCACGTCGCCGTTGGGCCACAACCTCGTGAAGACCGCGCGGGCTTCCGTCTCACGGTCTTTCAACACCAGGAAACGTGGGGATTCCGGCAGGATCTTCGCGATCACGAAGTACACGGCAGCGGGGAAAGCGCAGGCCAGGAACATCCAGCGCCAGGCGTCGATGCCGAACAGGGACGGCTCACCGGCTCCTCCGGCGCTGTTGGCGAAGAGGGCGTCGGACAGCAGCGCGGAGAAGATACCGATCGTGATGGCCAACTGCTGGAGCGATCCAAGGCGCCCCCGCATCGCTCGCGGAGAGATCTCGGCGATGTAGGCCGGCGCGACCACGGACGCGAGCCCGATGCCGAGACCACCGACAATGCGCCAGAGCACGAGGTCGTAGACGCTGAAGGCGAAGGCGGAACCGACCGAACTGACGAAGAACATGATCGAACCCAGGAGCATCACCGGGATTCGACCGTACCGATCACCGACCCGGCCACCCAGGTAGGCCCCGGCGGCGGCGCCCAAGAGCGCGCTCGCCACCGCGAAACCGGTGAGGGTCGCCGTGAGCGCGTACTCGTCCTGAATGGCATTGACCGCCCCGTTGATCACGGAGGCGTCGAACCCGAAGAGGAACCCGCCGAAGGCCCCGGCAACCGCCAGCGCGACGACCTTCCCGTTGTTGGATGGTTTATCGGTCTGGGTCATCTTCAGTGCCTCTAACTCTTTGTGGAACAATTCGAAAGAGCCTACGCCCGACCATGGAGTGCCGATAATCGGCGGCGGCATGCGCCCGTCACCTGCCTGTGCTATCCATGAGCCATGACGCGGTTCCTTGGAGTTGACCTGGCCTGGGCCGAAGGCAGCGCGTCGAAACCGGCCAAGGAGTCCGGTCTGGCCTGCATCGACGAGAGCGGGCGGGTGATCGACGCGGGCTGGGCCCGCGGTACGGATGCCGTGATGCGCTGGATCGACTCCCTGTGGGAGCCCGGCGCCGTGCTGGCGGTCGACGCCCCCCTGGTGGTGGACAACCTCACCGGCATGCGCCTATGCGAGCGGGAAACCGGGAGTCGCTACGGCAGTTGGTACGTCTCGGCGAACGCCTCGAACCTCGGCCGCCCGTGGCAGGGTGGCGTGGCGATCCGCCGCCGGTTGGAGGCATCCGGCTGGACCTACACCGACGGCCTCACGCCCATCGATCCGGCCACCCCCCGCTTCTTCGAGTGCTATCCGTACACGACTCTCGTGGGCGCGGCGGAGTTCGGATACCTCGACAAGCGACCCCGCTACAAGCGCATGGGCACCTCCCTCCCCCCGGACGAACGCCGGGAGGCGCGGGCCGTGGTCTGCGACGACCTGATCCAGCGGATCTGGCGGCTCACCCGAGCATCGCCGCCGCTCGACCTGGGCTCGCATCCCGTCTCGGACGCCCTGGTGACCGAGCCTTCACCGTTGGTCGACCGGCCCTACAAGCACCGTGAAGACCTGATCGATGCCCTGCTCTGCGCCTGGACGGCCTCGCTCTGGTGGCACGGGGGCACCGACCGGTGCCAGGTTCTCGGCGCCCGGGACGACGTGGCTGTGCTCGGTCGCCGACCGACCATCATCGCGCCGGCCCGGCCGGAGCAGCGCCGAACCGTCGAGGGGGCGCGGCTGGTCACCGCACCGGGTACCAGCGCGCCTTGATCCGCTCGGTCACCTGCCACGACACCGGCTCCACGCTGGTGCGGGCCGCGGCGAGCACGTGGTCGCCCACCCTCAGGGCCATCGCGGCGTCATCCGCCGTGAACCGCACGATCGCGCGCGGAGAACCGGCAACGACGGCCAGGTCGGTCGCCTCCACGGTCGTCAGCTGGGCGGCGGCGGCCGCCAGGTGCGGCAGCACGGAATCCGGGGCGGCGCCCGGACGGAGGGCGCCGATGATCAGGGTGAGGCGGAAAGACGGCATCCAGTCAGCGTAGGCGGGGGCGACAGAACGGGTGTTCACCGGTCGCACGGGTTCCAGGCCTGATGTTCGGGCTGGACGTTCTCAGTCCCCGGTGGCCGACGCGGAATCCCGCTTCGGCTCAGGCTCCGGAAAGCGCACTTGGACCTGGGTCCGGTCCGCAAGCTCGTCCCCGGCCAGATCAGTCAACGCGATGATCACGACGCTCGGCGATTGACCGAGCAGGTCGAGGATGGATCCGATCTCCACCCCGGCATACGGATCGTCGAGGTCGAGCACCTCCGGCCGCACCCCGAACAGCGGGTCGGACGCGGCGATCATCAGCACGGCACCGCGGTGTTCCGCCTGTTCGAAGATGCGGTCGAGATTGTCTTCGGTGTCGGCAACGCTGGCTCCGACGACCTCGTCCAGAAGCACCGTCACGAGGGGCTTACCCAGTTCACTTGCGACGGATGCCGCGGCCCTGGCCTTCGTCGCGCCATCCGAACCCGTGAACACCACCATCGCGCCGGCCCCGGCCTGTGTCACGACATCACCCACGGTACCGACCACCGCCGTGCGCTCGGCCGCATCCAGGGTGAACGAGGCCATCACGCCGAAGGACAGCCGGAGCGGCGCAGCGGAAGCCACCCAGAGGGAGGTGAGCGCCTCGCTGGTCAGCGGAGAGGGCGAGAGCCAGACCTGCAGGTTGTCCGCCGAGCCGATGGGAACGTTCAGCACGGGATGGCGTTCGATGGCGGCCCGTGCCGCGCCGAAGGAGCGGTGACTGCCGGCATCCGTGTCGACGTCGTCGCCGGGGAAGGCGCTGACCAGGTAGTGCAGCTCGGCAATCACGCGGCTGGGCCCCCGCTGGGTCTCCTCCCGATAGCTGATCAGGCTGTCGTAGTAGAGGAACAGGTTGATCGAGGGGCCGGTGACACCGGTGCGCGGGGCGCCGAGCGCGTACGCCGTGACCTGCAGCCCGATCGGCGGGGAGGTCAGCAGCCGTTGGAGCGCGACGGTCGTCGAGGCGATGGCCTGGCCATAGTTCGTGAGCGACGACATGGGGACTCCGGCTTCTCTGACTTCTGGATGCGGATTCTGGATGCGAAAAGTGGGCAGACGGTGCAACCGTACTCCGGGTGACCAGCGAGGTCGAGGAGCGCGGCTGCGCCCCGGTGGGCCTGGCCCGGTGCACGGCCACGGATGCCGTAGCCTGCTTCGGTAGAGGTGCGCGCGGTGTCCGCCGCACTGCAATCGCAGCGCCGTCCCAGTGAAGGAGTTCCATGGACTACTCGGCAACGATCGTGGCACAGGCCCACGTCACCAAGCCCGACGCGCTGCGTCTGATTGCGAAGGCGGTCGGGTCGACCGTGCAGGATTCCGGGACGGCGCATCCGTTCGTGCCGCTCGTCGGCGGTGGTCGCGTCGAGGTCGAGATCCCCAAATTCGGCGAGGCCCCTCCGCTCGCGATCGATGTCTACAACCTCCACGGCGCCGACCAGGCCCGCGCCTCGGCGGTCTCCCTGCAGGCCGCCCTCACCGGCGTGACCGACTGGCCCACCGAGGTCAGGTAAATCCCCGGCGGTGGAGCCTGTCGAGGCCACAGGCCGCACTCCCGGCTCAGATCCGCTTGCTCGGCAGTGTGATCAGCGTCCGCTCCACCTCTCCGCCAGGAACCCTAGATGCGAGAGTTGTTCGCATCTTGTGGAGAGTTATATCGGAAGTCTATTCGCCGCTCACCACCGGGTGCGGGCACGCTCCTGGTCGACGACCGCCTCCCGGTCGACGAGGCGGCGCAGCCCGGCGAGCGGCTGTGCCATGCGGTGATTCCCCCGGATGCGCGGCTCCACCCGGTCGAGGAAGGCCCAGTACCCGGCGGTGAACGGGCACGCGTCTTCGCCCAGCCGTTTCTTCGGGTTGAACGTGCACGCGCCGCAGAAGTCGCTCATCTTCGAGATGTACGCACCCCCCGACGCATACGGCTTCGTGGCGACGATTCCGCCGTCGGCGTGCTGGGACATCCCGACCACGTTGGCGGGCATCACCCACGGAGTGCCGTCGACGAACGAGTTCGTGAACCACTCGGTGAGCTCGGCCGGCTGGTAGCCGCGCTGCAGGGCCCAGTTGCCGAGCACCATCAGTCGTTGGATGTGGTGCGCATAGCCCGTGCGACGCACCTCCCCGAGCACATGGCTCAAGCACTTCGCCCGCACCGCGCTGCCGTCGAGCTCCCAGAACTCGCGGGGCAGGGGCACCTGCGCCTCGAGGTGGTTGCTGCGCCGCACATAGTCCTCGCCCAGATGCCAGTAGAGGTGCCAGACCCAGTCCCGCCACCCCATGATCTGGCGCACCACGGCTTCCACGCTCTGCAGCGGGGCTCCCCCGGTCTCGTAGGCGGCGACCACGGCGTCGATCACCTCGCGCGGATGCAGCAGTCCCAGATTCAGGGGAACGCTCAGCCTCGAGTGGGCCATGGATTCATCCCCGAGCAGCGAGGCGTCCTCGAACGGACCGAAGTCGCCCAGGCGCGTCTCGACGAAATCGGCGAGCGCGGCGAGCGCCTCCGCCCGGGTGGCCGCGAACCGGCGCGGGCCGTCCTCACCGATCAGGTGGACGCGCCCCTCCGCCTGCCACCGGTCCAGGTCGATGCGTACCTGCGCGTCGATATCGTCTTCGACCGGACAGAACGGGTCCGGCAGCCCCAGGTTCACCGCTCCCTTCGGCGGTGGCTGGCGATTGTCGTGGTCGAAGTTGAACTTGCCGCCCTCGGGGTCAGGTCCGCGCATGAGCAGCCCGGTCTCGGTGCGCACCTGTCGATAGAACTGGTCCATGATCAGACGCGACGGCGGCCGGTCGGCCGCCCAGAGCGCGAAGTCCGCCTCGCTGGTGACGAAGCCGCGGCTGGGCAGCACCCGCGCGCCGAGCTCCCGCACCAGGGCACGGGAGCCCCACGATGTGGGATCGACCACCTCGAGGTCACGGCCGGCGAGCACGTCCCGGTAATGCTCGGCGTGCAGGTATTCCACCCGGTCACCGAGTTCCCTGGCCCGGTGCCGGAGGGCGCTCAGGATCAGGTGCGCTTTGGCCCGGTGATAGGTGCGTTGGCCCAGAACACCGACAGCCTCCACCATGAGAAGAGGTCCGCCGTCATCGAAGTGGGGGCCGAGCTGGTCGGCGAAAATTAAGCGAGGCGCTGCCATGGTTCCGAGTTTAGGATGCTGCCGCGCACCCGGCAGCGCATAGCGGCCATGCGCCCCGCCGCGGGGGAGGTTCGAGGCCGATGCCCAGCCACCAGGAGTTAGCCTCGGTCAATGAGCAGGTTCGTAGACAGTTGGCGGTCGCATCTTCTGGTGACCCTCTCCGGAAACGGCGAGGGGCGCCCGCACTGGGTCGACAAGATGGAACTCGGCGACGACGTCGGCTTCTTCGGTCCGGGCTCGGCCTCCTGGGCCGTGCACGGCGGGATGGCGACGATGGTCGCCGGCATCCGTGCCCTGCTCATGCAGACCCTGCATCCCGGCGCGATGGCCGGCGTGCACGACTGGTCGCGCTACAAGGAAGACCCGCTCGGACGACTCTCCGGCACGATTCAGTGGCTGGTCACCGTGACCTTCGCCGACACCACCCTGGCCGAGCACGAGTCCTCTAGGGTGGGCCGGTTCCACGACCGGGTCGCCGGAACCTATCGCGACGCCCAGGGGATCGAGCGGCCGTATTCCGCCGGAGACCCCGAACTGCTCGCCTGGGTGCACATCGTCTTCACCGACGCCTTCCTGGCCACCCACTCGATCTGGGGAGGCCCCATCCCAGGTGGCGCCGACGGCTACGTGCGCGAGTGGGCCAAGGCCGGAGAGCTGATCGGCGTGCACAATCCGCCCCGTTCCGCATCGGAACTGCAGGCACAGCTCGATGCGTTCCGGGATGCCGGCATCCTGAAAAGCGACGAGCGCGTCGCCGAGGCGGTTCGATTCATCCGCAATCCACCGCTCCGTCGGGGCATGCTGCCGTTCTACCGGGTGATGTTCGCCGGCGCCGTCGCCTCGATCCCCCGCGAGTACCGTGAGCTGCTCGGCCTCCGGCGCTCCCTGCTGCCCGTGGTCTGGGCCACCGGAGCCGTTCTCGGCCTGGTGCGCCTGCTGCTGGGCCGGTCGTCGACCTCAGAGGATGCCGCCCGCACCCGCATCGCACGCCTCGCCGAGGCGAATCCCGCCTAGGCTTGGGGGATGCCTCCACGCCCGGGTCGCCGGAGTGCGGCCGGAATTCCAACCCGCCGTGTTCCGTATCGGGTGGTGGTGCTCGGCCTGGCGGCGCTGTCCGTGGCGGCACTCTGCCTGGGTGCACTCGGACTCAGTGGCGTTTTCCCTTTCTCCCCGCCCGCGGCCGACAGCACTGTGCAGGTGGACCGCCCGGATGAACGCCCGCTGCGGGTTCTGTTCGTCGGGGATTCGATCAGCTACGGCCTGAACGCCGAGCGGCAGGACCTTGGGTTTCGTCCGCTGATGGTCGATGCCCTCTCGGCAGACGGACCGATTCAGGAATTCCACAAGAATCGCGCCGGCGCCACCACTCGCACGGTGTCCAGGCTGGTCGACGTACCCGAGAACCTCGACCTGGCCGTGGTCGAGCTGGGCACCAACGACGTGGTGCACCAGACGGCACCCGACGAGTTCGCGCGCAGCTACCGCGCACTCCTGCGACGCCTGCACACGGAATCGCCCGGGGTGCCGCTGCTCTGCGTGGGCACCTGGGGCAGCGCCGGTGGCGCCGACGGGTCCGACGCCTACAACACGCTCATCGACGAGGAATGCGCGCGGCAGGGTGGCGCATTCGTCAGCCTGTACGGGCTATACCCGGTCGAGGCCAACCGGGGGCCGGCCGGACGGGATGTCTTCGGCGGAGCCAGCGACCGATTCCACCCCAATGACACCGGCTACCGGGCGATCGCGGATCTCCTGCTGGGCAGGATCGCCGTTCACTGACCCACCGGCGCCGTCCTCGCTCGCAGTCGCCCACGGCGGCTTGCATATCGCGGCGCGAAAGTACACCCCCTTGTCGACGCCCTCGATTTGAGGAAATCTCTAGGAATGAGAGAAAACGACTGGGTGTTGACCGTCCACTGCCGAGAATGCGGGATCGGCGCCACCGCCCATGTCGGGAACGATCTGCGCATCGTCTGGCCGGCTATCGTGCACGAGGGCGGCTGCGAACTCGCCGATGACGAGGACCTCGTGGAGTCCCGCTTCGGGCATCCCGTGCAGGGACACCGCCAATCCGCCTTCGCCGGCTGACGCCAACCTATCCGCGCGACCGAGCACTCCATATGACGCCGCCGATGGCCACCGCCGCTCCCGCGAACAGTCCCATCGCCAGGAAGAGCATGAGGACCCCCGGGCGCGCAATCGATTGTCCGGCGAGCGCCTGCCCGGTCAGCAGCGCGAGCACGCCCAGATAGAGGACCATCAAAACCCCGATGATGCCCACCCGCACCCTCCCGACCCGGAGCACAGGCACCCACCGGGCCAGGAGCTCGAGCAAAAGGACCGCCAACGGCAGCATCTGCAGGGCGTGCATCCCGACGAAGTGCGGGATGCGCAGGTCACCGGCCACGGTGCTCCAGCCCAGCATCGGCAACCCGGGGCCACCGTCGGACAGGCCGACAGTGTGAGCCCCGGCCACACCCTGGAACGAATCCAGCTGGTCCGCGGTGGGATCCGTCATGAGAAAGGCGAGCCCCATCCCGAGCACGGCGATGAGCCCTCCCGAGCGCACGGCGAGCGACCTGGCCCGGTCTCCGAGATCAGCCCGGAAGAGCAGGAACGCGAGAATCAGCGTCGCCAGCCAGACCACGACGATCGAGAACGCCATTACCGACCACAGCACGGATGCGAGTGGGGTTGAGACGTTGAAGTGGCTCGTCACTCCGACCGAGGCTGCCCCGACGATGACGACCATCTCGATGGCCAGGGCGACCATCGCAGCGGTGCCGATCCACCAGGCCAGGTGCCTCCGCCGAAGGAGCGGGAGCAGCCAGGCCAGGGTAAGCCCATACACCAGCACGCTGATCGAGAATTTGAGCGGCTTAGCCCAGATCGGAGCGCCGGTGAGTGTGCGGTGGTCGACCAGGAGCCCGATCAGGCACATCACGACCAGCACAGCCATGGCCACCGACATCCAGAGCAGGGGCCGATGCCAGACCAGGGGGCGAAGCGCCCGGTGCAGCCGGGACGATTGGGACGACTGGGACGACTGGGACGACTGGGACGACTGGGACGACTGGGACGACTGGAACGACTGGCTGGACACGATCACTCCTCGGACCTTGCGGTTTGGTTGCCTGGTTTCGTTGCCTGGTTGTGTTGGCGGGTTCCTTGGCGGGGCGTGCGATCCACGTCAGAGCTCGGGCGCCGGAGGCGCTGAGTACCGTAGCGAGGACAGATGCTCCTGGGCCGCCCGGCGCAGGCCTGAGAACAGCGTGTCGCCGAGCGCTGTGCCCACGACGACGATCTCCGCCTTGGCCGCCCGCTCGATGCGGGCGTCGAGTTCATCGATGTCGGCCTCGGCCGCCACGAGGGCGGCGGCGGCGTAGCGCCGGAACCAACCAGCGGCGTCGATCTGGCCGATTCCCGTGAACGTGTCGAAGACCCGGGCCGCCGCGAGGCGACCGGGGTTGTCGTCCGAGACGTGCCAGCCCGCCATCAGCGCGTCGACGTGGGCCAGGGCGTCCGCCGTCACCGTCGTCGGATCGACCGCCTCGGAGACGGCATGCTGGGCGATCTCGAATGTCTCCGGCAGGGGGAGCTCGGAATCGATGGCTTCGAGCACGCGCCGGGCGGCTGCGACGGTGAGGCCACCGACCTCGGTCAGGCCGAGGATGAGACGGATGCGACCGAGGTGCGCGTCTCCGTACAGCGCCTGATTCGGACCCGTGCGAACGCCAGGCGGGAGCAGGTTCTCCCGCTGATAGAACTTGATCGTCGCGACCGCCACACCGCTGCGTGCGCTGAGTTCGGCCATCTTCATGGCGGCGTCCGCCATGGTCAGGCGTCCGCCCGCACGGCCGGCGCCCGATAGCTCTCGATCACGGCCGCCAACGACTCCGCCCATGGTGTGGCCTGCACACCGAGCAGTCGCTCGGTCTCAGTGGAGTCAACCAGGAACGGCCGGTTGAACTGGTAGGCCGAGTCGTTGGCCGCTCGGATGAACGGCAAGAAGACGCCGAGCAGTCGCAGGAACGCCGGGCTCATTTCCTTGACGCTGCCCTTTTCGCCCGTGAGCCGATTCACCCGCTCGGCGATCTCGGCGCGGGAGAGCGGCTCCGCAGCCGGCACGTGCCAGACCCGGCCCCACGGCCCGCGGTAGTCCGCGGCCGCGATCAGGGTGGCGACGATGTCGGCCCGGTAGCACCAGCTGTGCGGTTCGGTCGCGCTGCCGAAGATCCGGGCGCACCGGCCGGCGAGTACGGGCCCGAAGAAGGCCGAGCCGAGTTGGCAGTTCCGGCCGGCGCCCGGTCCGAAGTAGTCGCTCGCCCGCACCTCGACCACCTCGATCTCGCCCCGGGCCTGGGCGGCGAGCGCGAGCGTCCAGCCCTCGGCTCGCACCTGCCCCTTCGGCTCGGTCGGGTGCAGCGGCGTCGTTTCGGACATGGGCATGGCGCTGTCCTCGCCGTAGCCGTAGAGGTTGCCCATCAACACCAGCCGGGCCGAGGACCGGTGGGCCGCTTCGATGGCGGCCCGGTGCATCGGGGGCCACAGTTCCGGCCAGCGGTGATACTGGCGAGGACCGGTCGCGAGGAAGATCGTGGCGGCGCCTTCTGCTGCGGTGGCCAAGGCATCCGGATCGGACGCGTCGAGGGTGACCGACGTCGTGCCGGACACGTTCGTGCCGGAGCGGGTCGCGAGCAGCACGGTGTCCCCACGCGCGACGAGGGCGCGGGCGAGGGCTTCGCCGATGTAGCCGGCGCCGGCGATGAGGTGGACGGTCATGAGAATCTCCTCTGCGGACGACGCGAGAGCCGTCGTACAGATAGTTAGAATGTCTGATAGCCATGCTATCAGATACCTTGACTATCCGGAAGGAGTTGAATCCTCATCTCCGGGTTTCGCCGGGGCGGGGCTGGGCTCGACTGCCGAAGTCACTCACCGGTCGTTAGTGCTCGGGGGCGAAGAACGCGCCGATCGCGACGCTCAGCGCCACCGGGTCGTTCACGTGGCACAGTTCGCGGGCGGAATGCATCGACAGCAGCGGGATTCCCACGTCGACCGTGCGGATGCCGAGGCGCGTGGCGGTCAGCGGCCCGATCGTGGAGCCGCAGGGCACCGTGTTGTTCGAAACGAATTCCTGGTACGCCACGCCGGCCTGCGCGCAGGTGCGGGCCCAGAGCGCGGCACCGGCGGCATCCGTCGCGTAGCGCTGGGTGGCGTTGATCTTCAGGAGCGGCCCGCCCCCAGCGACGACCATATTCGCCGGGTCGTGCTTCTCCGGGTAGTTCGGGTGCACCGAGTGGCCGGCGTCGGCCGAGAGGCACCAGGAGCCGGCGTAGGCGCGCAGGCGATCGCTGACGGATGCCCCGAGCCCCGCCCCGATCCGCGTCAGGATGTCGTCGAGCAGCGGTCCGCTCGCGCCCGAGCGGGTTTCGGAGCCGAGTTCCTCGTGGTCGAAGGCCGCGAGCACCTGGATCTGCCCGGCCGACGTGGGGGCGGAGATGAGAGCGACGAGGCCGGCGTGCACAGAGGAGAGGTTGTCCATCCGTCCGGCGGCGAAGAGTTCGTCGCCGAGACCGAACCGGGCCGGTGCCGCCGTGTCAGCCGTGATGATGTCGTACCCGGCGACATCCTCGCCCGCCAGCCCGGCCAGACCGGCGAGGTGCTCGACCAGATCGGCCTGGCTCTTCTCCCCCACCCCGAAGACCGGGGTCAGGTGCCGCTGCCGGTCGAGGGTGAGGGCGGTGTTGGCGTCGCGGTCGAGGTGGATGGCCAACTGCGGGATGCGGCAGAACGGGCCGGTACGCACGAGGTGCTCGGTGCCGTCGACGGTGGTCAGACGGCCGGCGAATTCGAGTTCGCGGTCGAGCCAGGAGTTCAGCAGCGGGCCGCCGTAGACCTCGACCCCGGCCTGCAGCCAGCCATGGGCGCCGATGGTCGGCTTCGGCTTCAGTTTGAAACCGGGCGAATCGGTGTGGGCGCCGAGGATACGGAACGGGGTCGTCGGGCCGGCGTCGGCCGGCTGCACCCACGCGACGACGGCGCCGTCGCGCAGGATGTAACGGCGGCCGGGTTCGTTCGACCACTCCTCCGTTTCGCTCAGACGGTCGAAACCGGCGCCGTCCAGGCGGCGGGCGACCTCCGCCGCCGCGTGGTAGGACGACGGTGAGGCCGTGATGAAGTCGGCGAAATCGGCGATGTAGTCGGGTTGGGAGGTCATGGGACAATCCAACCACTCTGCGTTCTATGTACACATTCACGGGCCGCACGCACGGCCAGTCGTTCACGGCCAGGAGGAGCGCACCCATGATCCAGCCGAACAAACCCCCGCACCCGGCCCGCGCCGCGATATTCTCGTGGCAGAGCGGCATCGACGGGCGCGAGTCCACCCCGACGGAACTCTTCAACCCCCTGTCCTAGCATTGGATGCCTGACAATTCCCAGAACCAGCGGCATGTGGGCCTCGCCGTGGCCTACAGCGTCTGGGAGTACTACCAGTCCACCGGTAACACCGAATTCCTGATTCACCAGGGTGCCGAGATGCTGCTCGAAGTGGCCCGCTTCTTCGCGAGCCTGGCCCGCTACGACGAGGTGGACGACCGCTACGACATCGTCGGGGTGATGGGGCCGGACGAATTCCACGACGGCTACCCCGGTGCGCCGGGCAGCGGCGTCCGCAACAACGCCTACACGAACGTGATGACCGCGTGGGTGCTGCGCCGCGCGGTCGACACCGTGGCGCTGCTGGAGAACCGGGACTGCCGGCCGCTCTGGAACCGGCTGCGACTTCGGCCGGACGAGGTCGACCAGTGGGCCCGGATCAGCCTGCGGCTGCGGGTGCCGTTCCACGCCGACGGCGTGATCAGCCAATTCGAGGGCTACGAAGACCTCCCCGAGTTCGACTGGGACGCCTACCGGGGCAGGTATCATTCCATCGCTCGGCTCGACCTGATCCTCAACGCCGAGGGCGACAGTACGAACAACTATCGGCTCTCCAAGCAGGCCGACGTGCTCATGCTGCTCTACCTGCTCTCCGCGGAGGAGCTGCGTGACCTGCTCGAGACCATGGGTTACGAACTGCCGCCGGAATCCATTGTGCGAACCGTCGACTTCTACTCCGCACGCTCCACCCACGGCTCCACGCTCAGCAACGTGGTGCACTCCTGGCTGGACGCCAGCCGCGACCGGGAACGGTCCTGGGTCTACCTGACCCGGGCCCTCGACAGCGACCTCGGCGACATCCTCGGCGGCTCCACCCACGAGGGCATCCACCTCGGCGCGATGGCCGGATCGGTCAACATGGTCGTGCACTGCTACACCGGGCTGGAGATCCGGGAGGACATGCTCTGGCTGCACCCCGTGCTGCTCGACGGCGACGCCGAGGTGCTGCACAGGCCCGAGGCAGGCGACGGATTGGTCGAGTACTTCCGGTGTATCGCCGGCGAGCACTCCGACTGGGCCGAGTACCGGGCGTCGATGGCCCTGCAGGACAAGGCCCGGATCCGCATCACCCCCACCCGGTGGAGCCCGATCGGTACCGGTGGGTTCCCGGCCGAGGTGGCCGCCCGGCTCGACGCGCTGTAGCCGAGCCCGGCGCACTGTCACCCGCATCTGCGAAGCTGGACGGATGACCGACACCCGCGCCGCCGCCCTCGAGATCCTGCGCAACCTGGTCGGGCGTGACGACGCCGACTTCCACGAGGGGCAGTTCGAGGCCATCGAGACCCTCGTCGACCAGCGCCGCCGGGCCCTGGTCGTGCAGCGCACCGGGTGGGGCAAGTCGGCCGTCTACTTCGTCGCCACACTGCTGCTGCGCCGCCAGGGTGCCGGCCCCACCATCCTGGTGTCACCGCTGCTCGCCCTGATGCGCGACCAGGTGGCCGCGGCCGCCCGGGCCGGGGTGCGCGCCGTGTCGATCAACTCCGCCAACCCGCACGAGTGGGCCGAGGTGCAGCAGCAGCTGCAGGGCGACGAGGTCGATGTGCTGCTGGTGTCGCCGGAGCGGCTCAACAACCCGAAGTTCCGCGACGAGCAGCTCCCGGCGCTCCTGACCCGGGTGGGGCTGCTCGTCGTCGACGAGGCCCACTGCATCTCCGACTGGGGGCACGATTTCCGGCCGGACTACCGGCGCCTGCGCGACCTGATCGCCCAGATGCCCGCCGGGGTGCCCGTGCTGGCGACCACGGCCACGGCGAACAGCCGGGTGGTGACGGATGTCGCGGCGCAGCTGGTGACGGCCGGCTCTCCGCTCTCCACAGGCTCTCCGCACTCCACAGGCTCTCCGCACTCCACAGGCACTCCGGTCCCGACAGGCTCGACCACCGGGGGCACCGAGGTGGTCACAATCCGGGGGCCGCTCGCCCGGGCATCCCTGCGCCTGGGCGTGCTGCGGTTGCCGGACTCGCGCACCCGGCTGGCCTGGCTGCTCAGCCACATCGACGAACTGCCCGGCAGCGGCATCATCTACACCCTCACCGTCTCGGCTGCGGAGGACACCGCCCGGCTGCTGCGGGAGGCCGGGCACCCGGTGCGCGCCTACACCGGGCAAACCGACACGGCCGAGCGGGAGGAGTCCGAGGGAATGCTCAAGCGCAACGAGGTCAAGGCCCTGGTCGCCACCAGCGCCCTGGGCATGGGGTTCGACAAGCCCGACCTCGGCTTCGTGCTGCACCTGGGTGCCCCGTCCTCACCCGTGGCCTACTACCAGCAGGTCGGCCGCGCCGGACGCGCCACCGAGAACGCCGACGTGCTGCTGCTGCCCGGAGTCGAAGACGAAGACATCTGGCAGTACTTCGCGACCTCCTCGATGCCCAGCCAGCACAAGGCCGAGGCCGTAATCGGGGCGCTCACGGACCACGGCGGCGCCCCGCTGTCCACGCCCGCGCTCGAGGCCCGCGTCGACCTCAAGCGCAGCCCGCTCGAGCTGCTGCTCAAGGTGCTCGACGTCGACGGCGCCGTGCGCCGCGTCACCGGCGGCTGGGTGTCCACCGGCCAGCCCTGGCTTTACGACCGGGAACGCTACGAACGCATCGCCGCCGCCCGGGTGAACGAGCAGCAGGCAATGCTCGACTACGAGCGCACCACCGGCTGCCGGATGGAATTTTTGCAGCGTGCCCTCGACGACGACACCGCGGTGCCCTGCGGTCGCTGTGACAACTGCACCATGGCTTGGTTCCCCGGCGACGTGGCACCCGAGATGGCCTCCGTCGCCGCCGCGTCGCTCGACCGCGTCGGAGTGGCCCTCGAACCGCGCGCCCAGTGGCCTACCGGGGTGACGAGCCTCGGCGTCAACGTACGCGGAAACATCCCGGCCGGCGAACGGATGCTGCCCGGCCGCGCCCTCGCCCGCCTCACCGACCTGGGCTGGGGCGGGCCACTCCGCGACCTCTTCGCCACCCAGACCTCCGATGCCCCGCCCACGGATGCCCCGGCGAGCCCGGCCCTGATCCAGGCCTGCATTCGCGTGCTGGCGGAATGGGGCTGGGATGAACGACCGGCCGCGGTGGTCAGCGTGCCTTCGCGGCGGCATCCGTTGCTGGTCGGATCGGTGGCACAGGCGTTCGCCGACGCGGGCCGCCTGCCCTGGCTCGGCTCGCTCGACCTCGTGAACGGCGGCCCCACCGGCACGGCGGGCGGCAACAGCGCCTACCGACTCGCCAACGTCTGGGACCACTTCGCGGTGGGGTCGGAGTTGGCCGCGGCCCTCGAAGCGGTGCAGGGCCGGCCGATCCTGCTCGTCGATGACCTCGCCGACAGCCGCTGGACCCTCACGGTCGCGGGTCGCTTGCTGCGCCGCCAGGGGGTGGCGGCCGTGCTGCCGTTCGCGCTGGCGTTGAAGTCCTGAGCTGTTGAAGTCCTGAGCTGTTGAAATCCTGAGCTGTTGAAATCCTGAACCGCCGGAAACCTGAACCGCCGGAAACCTAACCCCCTGGACAACCGTCCTCAGTGCAGGGCGCGCAGCCTGACCGTGCGCCGTCGGCCGACCTTGTCTGCCACGACTCCCCCGGCCTCGTCGCCGTGGGCGGCCTGCATCGAAAGACGCACCAGGTCCACGCCGCGCAGCCCCGGCCAGCCCTGCACCAGGTGGCGCCAGGCCGTAGGCACGGATTCCAGCCCCCAGCGGGCTGCGGTCAGCGCGCCCACGGCACCCGCCACGGCGTCGGTGTCGCCACCGCCGCGGGCCGCGGCTTCGATGGCACGGCGCACCTGGCCGGCATCCGTTCCCCGGGCGTGCGTGATGGCCGACCAGGCGGCCTGCAGGGTCTGCACGACCCAGCCGTTCCCCGGGAAGTCCGCCGGCCGTTTACTCTCGGCCTCGTCGAACCGGGCCGACCAGTCCCCGCGGCGGTCGCTCGGCAGGGCGTACAGGCCCACCCGAATGTCGAGTTCGCCCTCGAGCACCGCGTGTCGCAGGGCGAGCCCAAACAGCACGCAGGCGTCGCCTGCCTCGGTTTCGGGGTGCGTCAGCTCGCTGACCAAGCGCGCTGCCCGGGCCAGGGCGACCGGATCGCGAAGGAACGCCAGCGCCACCGGCGCGGTGCGCAGAAGCGATCCATTGCCGGCGCTGCGCCCGTTCCGGTCGTGCTGCTCCTTCGCCGCGCGGCGCACGGACTCTGCGTTCGGCTCGCTGGCGGAGAGCACCTTGCCCAGCTGCACGCCGGCGTACGGTGCCGATTTCGCCCAGCCCACCCAGTGGGCCACGACGTGGTCAAGGACCGCCTCGTCCCGGAGATCCCTGCCCTCCGCCGCGGCCATCGCGAGCGGCACGGCCAGTGCCGTGTGGTCGGTCCACTCGCCGGGCGCCCAGTGGAAACCGCCACCGCCGCGCATGCTGACCGAGGTGGTTTCCGGCAACGGCCCGGCGAATTCGTAGCCCGCCCCGAGGGCATCCCCGCATGCCATGCCGAGCAGCATTCCGGCCGATCGGTCATGTTGGTCGGCAGTCAGCTTCATGCGGGCTCCTCCGGGTTGGGCCGAATCCGGTCGGGTAAGGACCGTTGTACGGTCGGGTAAGGACCGTTGTACAAGCGAATCCGAGATCAGGCATCGGATGCTCGCCACGCCCGCAGCCTAATCCGGCCCAAAATACCCGACAAGGCCATTGACTGGGCCCTGTGGGGTGTGTGACGCCGGGCGTCACGGGAATATTGACCGGAGCCCACTGCTTGTTAGTCTTCGGAAGTCGCTTTTCGGCGGCGGATACGCTCCTGCAACCTCGGTTAGGCCAGAAACCATGAAGCTCAAGATCCTGTCGGCGGTATTCCTCACAGCGCTCACCGTGTCGCTGGCCGGCTGCTCCGCGGGTGCCGGCACCGACGAGGCGGCAACCACCGGCGCCGACACCTCGCTGTCCTCCGTCACGGACGCCGGCGTTCTCACCGTGGGAACCGAGGGCACCTACCGCCCGTTCACGTTCCACGAGGGCGGCTCCGGCGCCCTGACCGGCTACGACGTCGAGGTCATCGAGGCCGTCGCCGCCGAACTGGGCGTCAAGGCCAAGTTCGAAGAAACCCAGTGGGACGGCATCTTCGCCGGCCTCGAGGCCGGACGCTTCGACGTCATCGCCAACCAGGTCACGGCGACCCCGGAACGCGTCGAGAAGTACGACTTCTCGACCCCGTACACCGTCTCGACCGGCGTCATCGTGGTGAAGAGCGACAACACCTCGATCACCTCCTTCGAGTCCCTGGCCGGCAAGACCACCGCGCAGTCGCTCACCAGCAACTGGAACACCCTCGCCACAGAGAGCGGCGCCAACGTACAGGCCGTCGAGGGGTGGGCCCAGTCGGTCGCCCTGGTCGAACAGGGTCGCGTAGACGCGACCGTGAACGACAACCTGACCTTCCTCGACTACCAGAAGCAGACCGGAGCCGCCGGCCTCAAGGTCGCCGCGAACACCGACGAGAAGTCTGCATCGTCCTTCGCGTTCGTCAAGGGCAGCACGGAACTGACGGATGCTGTCGACGCGGCCCTCGCCAAGCTCGCCGCCGCCGGCACCCTGACGTCGATCTCGGAGAAGTACTTCGGGTCCGACGTCTCCAAGTAACCCGTTCCAGCCATGAACCAATCTGCCTGGGAACTTTTCTGGACCTCGCTCGGTCCCATCGTGCACGGGGCGATTGCCGGTACGATCCCGCTGGCCCTCGCCTCGTTCGCGATAGGAATCACGCTCGCGCTCGGCTTGGCGCTGATGCGCCTGTCCCGGCGCCGGTGGGTGTCCGGAATCGCCCGGGTCTACATCTCGATCGTTCGCGGCACCCCGCTGCTGGTTCAGCTGTTCGTGATCTTCTACGGTCTACCGTCTCTGGGCATCCTGATCGACCCCTGGCCGAGCGCCGTGGTGGCGTTCTCGCTCAACGTCGGCGGCTACGCCGCCGAGGTGATCCGGGCGGCCATCCTGTCTGTGCCCAAGGGGCAGTGGGAGGCGGCGTACATGATCGGCATGTCGCACCGTCGCGCGCTGACCCGGATCATCCTGCCGCAGGCCGCCCGCGTGTCGGTGCCGCCCCTGTCGAACACCTTCATCAGCCTGGTCAAGGACACCTCCCTCGCCTCGCTGATCCTGGTCACGGAGCTGTTCCGCGAGGCGCAGCAGGTGGCCGCCTTCAGCCAGGAATTCATGCTGCTCTACCTCGAGGCCGCCCTGGTCTACTGGGTGATCTGCCTGGGTCTGTCCTCGATCCAGAGCGTTCTCGAGAAGCGATTGGACCGCTATGTCGCTCACTGATCCGACCGACCCCACCGACTCGACCGACAGGGATGCCGCGTCGGCCCCGGGCGCCCTGCTCCGGGTGCGGGGCCTGCGCAAGAGTTTCGGCCCGAACCAAGTGCTGCAGTCCGTCGACCTGGCGGTGGGCCGCGGCCACGTGCTCGCGCTGATCGGCCCGTCGGGCTCCGGCAAGACCACCATCCTCCGCTGCCTGAACGGCCTGGAACTGGCCGACGGCGGCACGATCGACGTCGCCTCGGAGGTCTCGCTCGACTTCGGCACTCCCCCGGCGAAGAAGCAGCTCGCGGCTCTGCGTGACCGTTCGGCCATGGTCTTCCAGCACTACAACCTGTTTCCGCACAAAACCGTGCTGGAGAACGTGCTCGAAGGGCCCGTGGTCGTGCAGCGGCGTCCGAAGGCGGAGGTCGAGGCGGAAGCGCTCGCGCTGCTCGACAGGGTGGGCCTCAGTACCAAGAAGGACAGCTACCCGTTCGAGCTCTCGGGCGGTCAGCAGCAGCGCGTGGGAATCGTGCGCGCGCTCGCCCTGCGGCCGCAGCTGTTGCTCTTCGACGAGCCCACCTCCTCGCTCGACCCGGAACTCGTCGGGGACATCCTGCGCCTGATCAAGGAGCTGGCCGTGGAGGGCTGGAGCATGGTCATCGTGACCCACGAACTTGAATTCGCCCGGGAGGTGGCCACCGAGGTCGCCTTCGTCGACGGCGGCCGGATCGTCGAGCACGGCGACCCGAAGCAGATGCTCCGCAACCCGAAGGAGGAACGCACCCGGCAGTTCCTGCACCGGCTGCTGTTCCCCTTCTAGGCCTCCGAGCCCCTTCTAGGCCTCCGAGCCCCTTCTAGGTCTCCGAGCCCCTTCTAGGTCTCCGGGTCGGTCCGCTCCGCGGGTTCGGGGTCGGGCCGATCCGCTGCCCGGAGTGAGCCGGCATGCGCTCGTGCCGTGGGATCCCGGCGCGTCTTGACCAGGCTGGCAATCGTGGTCACGGTCAACACCACACCGATTACGATCAGGCTGAGGTTCGTGCTGATCTCCGGCACGCGGTCGTCAAGGCCGTGTCCCCAGTGCAGAACAAGTTTCACACCGATGAACGCCAGGATCAGGGACAGGCCGGTCGACAGGTACACCAGCCGGTCGAGGAGTCCCTTGACGAGGAAGAAAAGCGCCCTGAGCCCGAGCAGGGCGAAGGCGTTGGCCGTGAAGACGATGTACGCCTCATCGGTGATTCCGAAGATCGCCGGGATCGAGTCGAGTGCGAAGAGGAGATCGGTGCTGCCGATCGCGATCAGCACGATGAACAGTGGTGTCACGGCGCGGCGGCCGGCGATGCGGGTGAACATCCGACCGCCGACATAGTCGTCGGTCACGGTCAGACCCCGACGGGCCACCCGGACCAGCACGTTGTCCTGCACGTCGGGGTCGACATTGCGGTGCCGGTACAGCTGCACGGCCGTGAAGATCAGCACCAGGCCGAAGATCAGGAACATGAAGGAGAACAGCGAGAGCAGGGCGGCGCCCAGCGCGATGAAGATCGCCCGCAGGATGAGGGCCAGCACGATTCCGAAGATGAGCACCTTCTGCTGGTATTTTTCCGGCACGGCGAAGGTCGCCATGATGATCACGAAGACGAAGAGGTTGTCGATGGACAGGCTCTTCTCCACGATGTACCCGGCGAAGTATTCCGCACCGAAGCCCCAGCCCACCTGGACCGCGAAAACGAGGCCGAACAGGATGGCGACCGCGATGTACAGCACCGACGAGACTGCGGCCTCCCGGAATTTGACCACGTGCGGCCGAGCCATGGCCAGGCCCAGGTCGAGCGCGAGCAGACCCAGAATGAGTGCGATAGTGAGCGTCCAGCGGAGCGCAGTTACTTCCAGCAACTGTGACCTTCCTGTCGTGTCCTCAATGAGGATTTTCGGCGTGATCACTAATGTTAGGGACCAGTTGGGTGATTAGGTGACTGTGGTTCAGGGCCGGTCAAGCGAGCGGCCTGCCCCACTGATTCCTCAGCTCGGCAGCACTATTCTTTTCCAGTGACTTCAACAGTAATTCCTACGGTGGCCTCCGATTCAGCATCGCCCTCCGCCCTCCGACGCCTCTCGGGTCTGCTGCGCATCGCCATGGGGCTGCTGCTCTTCGCGAGCATCATCACACAGATCGCCGACCAGCTCTGGAACGACGCGTTCGTGGCCACCGAGTACTTCGGCTACTTCACGATCCAGTCGAGCCTGATGAACGTGGTCGTGCTGCTCGTGGGAGGGTCCCTCGCGTTGAGAAGCCGCGTCGACCCCCAGCTTCTCACCGCGGTACGGATGTCGGTGCTCACCTACGCGGTCGTCACCGGCGTGGTCTACAACGCCCTGCTCCGCGGCATCGTCTCCGACGGTTTCATCGGGGTGGGCTGGCCCAACGAGGTGCTCCACGTCTGGGCGCCGATCTTCATCGCCCTGGACTGGATTCTCTCGCCGGGGCGACCGGCTCTGGCCTGGACGCGCTTCGGCTATGCCCTGATCTACCCGGTGCTCTGGGTGGTCTACGCACTGCTCCGGGGAACGCTGACCGGCTTCTACACCTACCCGTTCCTCGACCCGGCGCAGCCGGGCGGCTACCTCGCCGTTGCCCTGTACGTGCTCGGTATCGCGCTCTTCATCGCCGGTCTCGCCGCGGCGGCCATCGCGGCCAGCCGCATCCGTCCCCGCGCCCTTGAGCCGGAACCCGCGGTCTGACCGGAGGTCGTCCGGCCGTGGCGCCGCCGGCGCCAAGTTGGCGAACACGGCGATCATCTCGTCGATGCTGTGAGCCGCGTTCGACGGATGCCGGAACGGCCGGTTCCGCTCGACGCTGTAGTGGTTTCGCCGCCCGACCCGTTCGCGCCGAATGTACCCGGCCTCGACCAGGTCCGCCGTGATGCTCAGCGCCGCCCGGGACGACACCCCGACCGTGTCGGCGAGCTCCTGCACCCGTGCATCCGGATTCCCCGCGATCGCGAGGAGCAGGTGCGCGTGGTGGGTGAGGAACGTCCACGGCTTGCCGGGGGCATCCGGCGGTGCGGGTAACGGATCGGTCAGCGTTGCGGGTAGCGGATCGGTCAGGGGTTCGGTCATCGGCGGTTCTCGTTCTCCTTCTGGGGCTCGGACTTAGGCTCAGGCTTGGGCTCGGGCTTCTGCCCGGGCTTCTGCTCGAAACTGCGGGCCGGGCGGCGCCAGACCGGCTCCAGCTCGGCGAGCTCCGCGGGGGTGGCCTCGCGGAACGAGCCGGCCGCGTCGGCCTCGACCTCCCGACGTCCCTGGCCGCGGGTGGCACGGAGGCTGAGCACGACCGACACCGTGATGATCAGCGCGATCACACCCAGTGAGACGGTTGTTGGGATGTAGAAGACGTCGAGCAACAGCATCTTGACACCGACCCAGACCAGCACCAGGGCGAGCCCGATCTTCAGGTAGACGAACCGGTGCATGAGGTCGGCGAGCAGGAAGTACATCGCCCGCAGGCCGAGGATCGCGAAGGCGTTGGCGGTGAAGACGATGAAGGGCTCGCTGGTGACCGCGAAGATGGCCGGGATGGAGTCCACGGCGAACACGACATCCGTCACCTCGACGAGCACAAGAACGGCCAGCAGCGGTGTGGCGAGCAGGATCCCGTTCTTGCGCACCAGGAAGCGCTGGCCGTGGAACGCGTCGGTCATCGGGATGAAGCGGCGGAAGAGGCGCAGCACCGGCGACTTCTCGGGGTGCGCGTGTTCGTTGCGGGTGCGGATCATGCGGTAGCCGGTGTAGATCAGGAACGCGGCGAAGATGTAGAGGATCCAGGAGAAGTTCTCGATCAGCACGGCGCCCGCGGCGATGAAGATACCG
This sequence comes from Cryobacterium sp. TMT3-29-2, assembly GCF_004564305.1. NCBI lineage: Bacteria > Bacillati > Actinomycetota > Actinomycetes > Micrococcales > Microbacteriaceae > Cryobacterium > Cryobacterium sp. TMT3-29-2. Next base: position 4,157 of record NZ_SOGK01000113.1, on the reverse strand, counting down.
CGCAGCACGAGCGCTCCAAGCACGCCGAGGAACAGCACGCGGTGCTGGTACTGGCGTGGCACGGCGAAGGCGGCGAAGATGATCGCCCAGACGAAGACGTTGTCGACCGCGAGGGACTTCTCGATCAGGTAGCCGGCGTAGTACTGCTGACCGTACTCGGCCCCGGCAGTGCTCCAGATCACCGCCCCGAACCCGATGCCGATGACAACCCAGACCACCGACCAGATCGCGGCCTCGCGCACCCCGATCACATGGGCCTTGCGGTGGGCGAACAGGTCGACGGCGAGCATGACGGCGATCACGCCGAACACCGTCAGCCAGGCGTAGAGGGGAACGTTCATGGGAAATGCCTTCCAGTCCGTAGTACCACTGGAGGTCTGGTCCAACCCGGATCGGGTTCCTGCGGCCGGGTTCCGATGACGGAACCGTAATGACGACCACACGCTGGGGATTACTCCCCTCCGAAAACAAGTGAAGCATACTTCACCCTTTGGAGCAAACCGGGGCGGTTGAGCAGCGTCGCCACCGCGACTACCGTGGATTGGAACGAAGGAGGATCCCATGAAGGGCTTTGTGGACAACATCGAAGACGCGGCCATCCGCAACTCGAATTTCCGGCAGGTGCTGTACACCGCGGAGAGGATGCAGCTGGTCGTGATGGCGCTGGAACCGGGTGAGGACATCGGAGAAGAGGTGCACTCGGATCGAGACCAGTACTTCCGGGTGGAGAAGGGCAAGGGCGAGATCTGGATCGACGGCACCAAAACGAAGATCCGGAAGAACTCGGCCATGATCGTTCCGGCCGGCACCCGGCACAATGTGCTGAACTCGGGCGGCAAAGTGCTGCGGCTGGCCACGATCTACGCCCCGCCCGAGCACCAGGACGCAATCGTTCACCGGACGAAGGCGGACGCCCACTCCTCGGAGGAGCACTTCGACGGCACCGTCACGGAACCGAAGGCGAAGCGGCGGTCCGCGAAGCGGGCCACAGGACAGGCCACCGCGAAGTCGACTGCAAAGTCGACTGCGAAGTCGACTGCGAAGACGCCTGCGAAGACGACTGCGAAGACGACTGCGAAGAAACCGGCCACAAGGTCAGCGGCCAAGAAGACAGCGGCTAAGCGGCCCGCCACGAGCGCGCGGTCGGCCGAGACCGACTAGCCGGGTCAGCCCTAACGAATACGACGGAGATTTTGGCTGTTTCGTACTGAAACGGATGATTAGGGACGACTACCAGCAAAATCTCCGTCGAATTCGTTCGACACCGACTAGCTCGCGGGTGCCGCCTGCGTCCGCCGCGCGTGAAGGGCGCGTTCTCGCATCGCGAGGAAGAGCGGGAAGGTGAAGGCGAACGCCGTCAGGCCGGAGAGCAGCACGTAGAGCCAGCCCCGCTTCATCCCGAGGCGCCTGGCCTCGACGATGATCAGGATGCTGCCGGCCACCGCCACCACCAGCAGGTCCACGGTGAGTGACGACACCGCCGGGCCGCTGTTCACCCAGTCGCCGAAGAAGTCGCGCAGCGCCGCGATCGCGAGCAGGTTGAAGGTCCAGGTGCCCACGAGGCCGGCGAGGCTGAGCGCCAGGTAGACGACGGCGAGCGGGGTCCAGTTTTTGGTCATGCGTCATTATCGCCGCCCGGTAGGGTCGAGAGCCGACCCTCTGGGAGCACCATGCCACACTCACCCCGCCGGCCGGCGTCGACTCGCAGCCGTCGTTCCCGGCGCGGGCCCGTCACCGCCCTGATGGTGATCCTGCCGCTGGCCCTGATCTGGGCGATCATGGTCGGCGTGCCCGGTCTGGTGCCGGGAGAGACATCCGTTCCCTTCCCGAACGGATCCGCGGCCCCGGCGGCGGGTGACGCGGCCGACCTGCTCGCCACCCTCCCGGTCAAGGGCAAGGCCGCGAAGACGGGCTACGACCGCACCGGGGACTTCGGCTCGGCCTGGCGAGACGTCGACGACAACGGATGCGACACCCGCAACGACATCCTGGCCCGCGACCTCACCGAAATCGTCACCGACGACACCTGCCGGGTGCTCAGCGGCGAGTTGCTGGCTCCGTACACGGGCGAATCGGTCAGATTCGAGCGCGGCGAGACCAGCTCGATGCACGTGCAGATCGATCACCTGGTGGCCCTGTCAAACGCCTGGCAGACGGGTGCTCAGCAGTTGGACCAGGACGCGCGGATCGCTCTGGCCAACGACCCGATGAATCTGCTGGCCTCCGACGGCGCCTCCAACTCGCAGAAAGGCGATGGGGATGCCGCCACCTGGCTGCCCGCGCAGAAGTCGTTCCGCTGTGAGTACGTGGCCCGCCAGATCTCTGTGAAGGCCACCTACGGCCTGTGGGTGGCCCCGGCCGAGCACGACGCCATGGCGCGCGTTCTCGCTGCCTGCCCGGGCCACCCTGTCTATGCGTTTGCGGCCGGTTCGCGCTAGTCCAGAACCAGCACAGCACGAACCGGCACAGCACGAACCAACGACAGCACGAACCGGCCCAACACGTCTAGGCCGACAGGAGGTTCTCGCCGATCTCGCTGAAACCCTGGTCGGTGACGGTGATGACCAGCTTGGCCGGGATCTGCTCCTTCATGGAGTCGACGTGGCTGATCAGACCGATGGTGCGGCCACCGGCGCGGAGGCCGTCCAGGGTGCTCATCGCCGTCTCCAGGGTGGCTCCGTCGAGCGACCCGAAGCCCTCGTCGACGAACAGGGTGTCGAGGGCGATGCCGCCGGCCTGGTTTGACACGATCTCCGCCAGCCCGAGGGCGAGGGCCAGAGACGCCAGGAACGTCTCGCCGCCCGAGAGCGACTGGGTGGGACGGGCTCGCCCGGTGTGCGCATCCCGGATCATCAGCCCGAGCCCGGACTGGCCGCCCCGGAACTGCACTGAGTCGTCGTGCTCGAGCGTGTAGCGGCCGCCGGTCATGGTGCGCAGCCGGTTGTTGGCGGCCGCGATGATCTGCTCCAGCTGCGCGGCGAGAACGTAGGTCTCCAGGCGCATCCGTTTCGTGTTGGGTTCGTCGCCGTGCACGGCCGCCGCCAGCTCCCGCACCTGCGTCTGCGTGGACAGGAGTTCCTCGCCGGCATCGAAGTGCACCCGGGCATCCGTGACCAGGCCGGTCAGGACGACCACGCGCTCCCCCAGCGACCCGCGTTCGGCCAGCGCCGTGTCCCGCTCCGCCGCGGCGGCGGCCAGGGCCTCCCGGGCCGGACCGACGTCGGTCAGTCCGGCGGGCAGATCCGTGAGCGCGGCCTCGGCGAGCACCGACCGCCCCGCCGCGCGCGAATCGTCGTGGGCGCGGATCAGTTCCTCCAGCTGCCGCACCTCGGCGTCGTTCCGATGGGCGGCGGTCGCGGTCTGCTCGTCGGCGAAGTCTTCACGGACCAGCTGGGTCTGTACGGATGCCTCCGCGGCGTTCCGCAGACTCCGGCCCTCACGGCTGTGGTCGAGGGCCGCGTCGAGGGCCCGCGCGGAGGCCAGCCCGGCCTGCAGCCGATCGACCCGGCAGACGACCGAGGCGAAGCCGCCGCGCTGGGCGGCCACCCGGTCGTCGATGGCCTGCCGGGCGCTGCGTCGATCGGCGAGCCGGGCAGCCGTCTCATCGCGAGTGGAGCAGAGGTCGGCCAGGACACGGCCGGCTTCCTCGAGTTCGGCCCGCAGCCTGCTTTTGTCGAGGCCGAGTGCCGCGGCCCGCACGCCCGCGGTAACGGCCTCGGCCAGGGCGACCTCGGATGCAGCCATCTCGGCGATGAATTCGTCGAGGGTGCGCGCCCCGGCCCGGGCCCGGGCCTCAGCCAGCGCGGTGGCCACGGCGCCGGTGACGGCGTGCGTCTGCTCGAGTCGGGTCTGCCCCTGCTTCAGCAGTGCCCGCGCCGAGACGATATCTGCTTCGGTGACCGGTTCGTCGTCGCCGGTGGCGGGAGCCGGGTGAGCGGTCGACCCGCACACCTCGCACGGCTCGCCCGGCACGAGGTGCGAGGCCAGCTCGACGGCGTGGCCGGCCAGCCGCCGGTCCACGAGGGTCTGGTAGCCCACCGCCGCCGCCGCGTTCTCACCGGCGGCGACCGCATCGGCCAGGTGTGCCGCCGACAGCTCGGCGTCGAACCGCCGCACCTGGCCGGCCGCGGCCTGCGCCACGCGCAGCCGCTCTGCCT
>NZ_SOGK01000074.1:0-51565 GCF_004564305.1 Cryobacterium sp. TMT3-29-2 | reverse complement strand
GGGCGCCCCGGCGCACACCGCCGCCGAGCGCGCCCGACTGCGCTGGTTCCAGCGGCCCGTCGGCGTTCTCGCGGCGGCCGCGGCGGCCGTCGCCCTGTTCGCGGGTGGCACCTTCGTCGGCCAGTCCTTGGAATCCGGCCAGTTCGAACAGGATCAGGCGGCCCGTCTCGTGCAGATCACGGCGGCCGCCGACACGCAGCGCGCGTCGGCGACCACCGCCGACGGCCAGGAAGCCACCCTGGTCTGGTCCGAAGACAGCGGCCTCTCCGCACTCCTCGTCGATGATCTGCCGGCCTTGCCGTCCGATCAGGACTACCAGCTCTGGTACATCGGCGGCTCCGGCGCGGTTCCGGCCGGAACCTTCGATTCGTCCGGCACCGGCACCGCCTGGCGTGTGCTCGACGGCAGCCTCACCGCGGGCGACACGATCGGAGTCACGGTCGAACCGAAGGGCGGCTCCGAGCAGCCCACCAGCGACCCGATCCTCGCCATCCAGAGTTCCTGACCCGATCCTCTATGATCGGGAAATGACTGCTCGGAAGATAACTGATCGGCGAATGACACTGCCTTTCACCCTGCTCCTCGACCCCGTCTCCGCCGATGCGCCGCAGACGGATTTCGGAGACACGTTCCACGAGGTCGACTCGAGTGCCCCGGCGCTGCGCGTGGGGGAGCTGAGCGCCCAGCGGGGCGACGGCGTCTTCGAGACGATCGGCGTCGTCAACGGCCACCCGCAGGCGGTCGGCCCGCACCTGGCCCGGTTGGCCAACTCGGCTTCGATCTGTGAGCTTCCCGAGCCGAACACTGCCCAGTGGCAGGCCGCGATCGCGCACGTGGTCGACCGTGTCCCGCACGAGGGGGAAATCGTGCTCAAGCTCGTCTACAGCCGCGGCGTCGACTCCGGCCCGGCGCCCACGGCCTGGCTGCACGCGACCGCCGCACCCGACTTCGCCGCCGTCCGCGCGGGCGGCATCCGGGCGGTCACCCTGGACCGGGGCTACCCGCACGGCGTGGCCGAGCAGGCGCCTTGGCTTCTGATGGGTGCGAAGACGCTCAGCTACGCGGTCAACATGGCAGCCCTCCGGGAAGCTCGCCGACGGGGCGCCGACGACGCGATCTTCCTCACCCACGACGGCTTCGTGCTGGAGGGTCCCACCTCCACGGTGGTGCTCCGCACGGGCGGGGTCTACGTCTCTCCCGTGCCGAGCGGGGCCATCCTGCACGGCACCACCCAGCAGAGTGCGTTCGAGCACCTGCGGGCGGCAGGGGAGCGCACGGAGTACCGCGACGTCAGTGTCGCCGAGTTGCGGGCGGCGGATGCCGTCTGGCTGCTGTCCAGCCTGCGCCTGGCCGCGCAGATCACCGAACTCGACGGCAGGCCGCTGCCCGTCGAACGAGAGCGCACCCGCGCCCTCAACGCCGCCCTGCTCGCCCGCACCGTCTGACACCCGCCGCTAACCAATTCGACGGAGTTTCTGCACGAATGTTGCCGTTTCAGTCGAAAACGGCACGTTCAGAGCAAAATCTCCGTCGAATTCGTTCAGGGTACGGAGCACGAGCACGAGCACGAGCACGAGCACAAGCACGAGCACAAGCACGAAGTACGAGCACGAAGCACGAACCACAGGCACGGAGCTGGGGCCTGCGGAACCCGTGAAGTCGGCGCAGGGAGCCGAGCTGAGGCCTAACCGAAGCGGCCGGAGACGTAGTCCTCGGTGGCCTGCACGCCCGGGTTGGAGAAGATTGTGGTCGTGTCGTCGTACTCGATCAGCCTGCCGGGCTTGCCGGTTCCGGCGATGTTGAAGAATCCGGTGCGGTCGGAGACCCGGGATGCCTGCTGCATGTTGTGAGTGACGATCACAATTGTGTAGTCGGCCTTCATCTCCTCGATCAGGTCCTCGATCGCCAGCGTCGAGATAGGGTCGAGGGCCGAGCAGGGCTCATCCATCAGGATGACGTCGGGCTCCACCGCGATCGCGCGGGCAATGCAGAGACGCTGCTGCTGCCCGCCGGAGAGGCTCGAGCCGGGCTTGTCGAGGCGGTCCTTGACCTCTTTCCAAAGGTTCGCCCCCATCAGCGACTTTTCGATCAGGGCGTCGGCGTCGGACTTCGCCATTCGGCGGTTGTTGAGCTTCACACCGGCCAGCACGTTGTCGCCGATCGACATGGTCGGGAACGGGTTCGGGCGCTGGAACACCATGCCCACTTGGCGGCGCACGAGCACGGGGTCGACGCCCGGGCCGTAGAGGTTGTTGCCATCGATGAGCACCTCGCCCGTGACGTACGCCCCGGGGATGACCTCATGCATGCGGTTCAGCGTGCGCAGGAACGTGGACTTGCCGCATCCGCTGGGCCCGATCAGGGCCGTCACAGTGCGAGGCTCGATCACCAACGACACCTCTTCGACAGCGAGAAACTTGCTGTAGTAGACGTTGAGGTCGTTGACTTCAATGCGCTTGGACATGCATTCCTTTGGTTCAGACGGCCGTAGGCCGGGAGGTGGAGCCTAGCGGCCGAGCTTGGGGGAGAAGATTCTGGCGATGACGCGCGCGCCGAGGTTCAGCAGCATCACGATCAGGATGAGCGTCAGGGCACCGGCCCAGGCACGGTCGAGGTACGACTGGGTGTCCGCCCCCTGATTGGCGTACTGGGTGTAGACGAACACGGGCAGGGTCATCATGCGCTCGTTGAACAGATCGTAGTTCATGCTCGCCGTGAACCCGGAGATGATCAGCAGCGGGGCCGTCTCCCCGATCACTCGGGAGATCGAGATCATGATCCCGGTCACGATCCCGGCGAGGGATGTCGGCAGCACCACCTTGAGAATGGTCAGCCATTTCGGCACACCCAGGGCGTACGCCGCCTCGCGCAGCTCGTTGGGAACGAGCTTGAGCATTTCCTCGCTGGAGCGGACGACGACCGGGATCATCAGAACCGTGAGCGCGATGGCGCCACCGAACCCGAAGCGGATGCCGGGGTCGTTGAACAGGAGTGAGAACAGGGCGAAGGCGAAGAGACCCGCCACGATCGACGGGATCCCGGTCATGACGTCGACGAAGAAGGTGATCGCCCTGGCGAGCCGGCCACGGCCGTACTCGGTGAGGTAGATCGCACTCAGCAGGCCGATCGGAACCGAGATGAGTGTGGCCACACCGGTGATCAGGAGCGTTCCGATGACCGCGTGCAGGGCACCGCCGCCCTCGCCGACGACGTTGCGCTGGGACTGAGTGAAGAAGCTCGGCGTGAGGAACGCCGGAAGACCGTTGACCAGGGTCGTGAACACGAGGGAGAAGAGCGGCAGCAGGGCCACCACGAAGGCCACGGTGACGAGGGCGGTGACCAGGCGGTCCTTGGCTTTGCGCACACCCTCGACATAATACGAGAGGAGGAAGATGGCGACGCAGTAGACGACGGTGCCGAAGAAGAGCGTTCCGACGATGTTGAATCCCTCGGCGGCCCCGGAGAGCATGAGCACGAAGAAGAACGCTCCGGTGACCAGCCAGCTGGCCAGCAGCACGATGAGTGGGGAATGCCGGGGGAGCTTGCCCGCGGTGAGGGAGTTCGTCAGCGGCGCGGCCGTGGCTGCGGTCGTTCTCGTCAGGCTCATCAGTTCGCTCCGGAGAATGCCTTGCGGCGGTTGATGATGACGCGGGCGATCATGTTCACCACGAGAGTGATGACGAAGAGGATCAGGCCTGTCGCGAGCAGGATGTTGACGCCGACGCCGTTCGCCTCCGGAAAGTTGAGGGCGATGTTGGCGGCGATCGTGGTGGGGTTCTGCGAGGTCAACAACTGGAAGATGACGTCCCGGCTCGGTGAGAGCACCATGGCGACGGCCATGGTCTCGCCCAGGGCCCGGCCGAGGCCGAGCATCGATGCGGAGATGATGCCGGCGCGGCCGAAGGGCAGCACGGCCATGGTGATCATTTCCCAGCGGGTTGCGCCGAGCGCCAGCGACGCCTCCTCGTAGAGCACGGGGGTCTGCAGGAAGATCTCCCGCGACAGCGCGGTGATGATCGGTAGCACCATCACGGCGAGCACGATGGCGACGGTGAGCGTCGTGCGCCCGGTGCCGGAGACCGGGCCGGCGAAGAGAGGGAACCAGCCGAACCACTCGACCAGGTTCGTGTAGAACGGCTGCACGAGCGGGGCGAGCACGCCGATGCCCCACAGCCCGAACACCACGGACGGCACTGCGGCGAGCAGGTCGATCAGGTAGCCCAGGCCCTGCGCGAGCTTGCGGGGGGCGTAGTGCGAAATGAAGAGCGCGATGCCGATGGCGATGGGGACGGCCATGAGGAGGGCGAGGAAGGCCGACCAGAGCGTGCCGAAGGCGAGCGGTCCGACGTACTGCCAGAAGTTGGTGGCGTCGCCCTTGAACTTCTCCGGGTCGGCCACGAAGGCCGGCAGACTCTGCACGAGCAGGAACACGGCGACGGCGGCGAGGATGGCCAGGATAAGGCTGCCGGACACGATCGTGCTGGTGGAGAAGATGCGGTCGCCGGGGCGTTCCTTGGCCTTGAGCGTGGGGCGCTCGACTGCGGTCGTCATGCCGTGTAACTCCCTGGGAGGGTGGGGGCGAAAACTGGGTGGGAGAGGTTCATGTAACGGGGCACAAACCCCAGTCTGCCCGACCCGGTGTTCGCAAGCGATGCGAGCACAGGGTCGGGCAGCTGTAAAGCGGTGGAGCGGGTGCTACTTGATGGTCTCGAGAACCGCTGCGACCTTGTCCTGCAGTTCGGTCGTCATCGGTGCGGCGCCGGCGGATGCCTCAGCCTCGGCCTGTCCTTCGGCGCTGGCCATGTAGCCGACGTAGGCCTTGACGAGCTCGGCCTGGGCGGCGTCGGCGTACTCGGTGCAGACAACCGCGTAGCTGACCAGAACGAGCGGGTACTCTTCCGGGTTGGTGGTCGTGCGGTTGAGGTCGAACGCGAGGTCGTTGGCTTCGCGGCCCTCGACCATGGGCGAACCGTCGACGACGGCGGCGGCGGCTTCGGCGGTGTACGCGACGAACTCGTCACCGACCTTGAGCTTGGCGACCCCGAGGTCGCCGGCACGCGAGGCGTCGGCGTAGCCGATGGTGCCCACGCCGTTGGTGACGGCGTCGACGACACCCGAGGTGCCCTGGGCGCCCTCACCGGTCTGGAACGGGAACGTGTCGGAGGCCTTCTCGGTCCACACGTCCGGCGCGTTCTGGCCGAGGTAGTCCGCGAAGTTCTTCGTGGTGCCCGAGTCGTCCGAGCGGTGCACGGCGGTGATCGCGGTCGACGGGAGCGAGACGCCCTCGTTCAATGCGACCAGGGCCGGGTCGTTCCAGGTGGTGATGGTGCCGGCGAAGATCTTGGCCAGCGTGTCGGCGTCGACATTGAGGTCGTCGACCCCTTCGACGTTGAAGATCACGGCGATCGGGGAAATGTACGTGGGCAGGTCGACCGCGGTGGTGTCCGCTGCGCAGGAAGCAAAGGTGCCGGCGAGTTCTTCATCGCTCAGGTAGGAGTCGGAGCCTGCGAAGTCCAGGCCACCGGCGATGAACGCCTCGCGACCCGCGCCGGAACCGGACGGGTCGTAGTTGATGGTGACGTCGGGGTTCGAAGTCTGGAAGGCGGCGATCCAGGCTTCCTGGGCTGAGCCCTGGGAGGAGGCGCCGCCGGCGTTGATCGTGCCGGTGAGGGCGCTGGCGGAGTCGGACTCCGGTGCGGCGCCTTCATTCGCGGCGCAGGAAGACAGAGCAAGAGCGGCGACGACGGCGATGACCGCGGGTCGGCCAAAACGCGTGAAATTCACAGAGATCCCTTTCGAGGGTTTTTTCAGAAAAGTGACTGCAAGTTCGAGGCCGGTGCTGGCCTCGGGATGACCATATTCCGCCGGGTTAACGACACCCCTGCGAAAAGGTTAACGGCGGGTGAACGCGGCGGGGCAGGGCAGGACAAGCAGCCGGTGATTCAGTGAAATGCCTGGTCAGTAGACAGGCGAATGAGTCTCAATCGCGACAATCCCCGCGCTCGGATTGTCGGCGGACAGGTGCACCACCGAGAAAGACCCCGTTTCGAGGGCCGCCGCGTCGGAGATGTACGCGCCGTGGGTGGTCCCGGTGGCCAGCGCGATCTCGTGCAGGATCTCGGGGAGAACCGGCCCGTGGCTGCAGATGACGGCCGACTTGCGCGACCGCACCCGCTTGCCGATGCCCGAACGGACATCCGCCAGGCCCTGCTGGAACGCGTCCTGGCTGTAGCGGTCGGTGCGCTTGATCTCGATGCCGGTGGCCGCCGCGAGCGGGGCGACGGTGGTCACGCAGCGGGTCGCCGTGCTCGACACGATCCGCAGGGGCTGCCAGGCGGTGATCGTGGGCACGATCGCGGCGGCCTGCTTGACGCCACGCTCGGTCAGCGGGCGGCTGCAGTCGGGGCCGTCCCAGTTGCCGGGCTGCACGGCCCTGCCGTGGCGCAGCGCGATCAGGGCGAAGGTGCGCGTGACACCGGTGTCCACGAGCTTGGCGAACGCGTCGATGATCTCCACGTCGGGCGTGTAGCTGAGATAGGTGCGGGCCTTCTTGATGGTGACCCACTCGATCGCTGCGACCTCGCCGTTGGGCACGAAGGTCGAGTGCTGGATGGCCTCGGTCGAGATCTCCGCGGCCCAGTAATGCACGATCTTCTCGCGACCATTGAGCAGCGAATAGGTGGAGACGCCCAGTGGCACTCCGAGGGCCACGGCCAGGCCGGTCTCCTCCTCGATCTCGCGCACGGCCGTCTGCGGCAGGGTCTCGCCCGGGTCGACCTTCCCCTTGGGGATGGTCACGTCGCCGTACACGGTGCGGTGGATCAGGAGAACGTGGATCTTGCCGTCGATCAGGCGCCAGCAGACGGCGCCCGCGGCGTAGACCGCGGGGTCGCTCATCGGCGGCCCGTCGGGCGCTTGCGGTGGGAGATCTGCTGCATGAGCCGGTCCTGCATGTCGTCGAGCGGGTGGCCGGAGTCGTCCAGGTGGTGGCGCGTCCATTCGCCCGAACTGTCCAGCCACCACGATGAGGTGCGGTCGTCCATCGCCCGGGTGAAGAGGGCGTCGATTTCGGCGAGGTGGTCAGGGTCGACGAGGCGCACCAGGGCCTCGACCCGGCGGTCGAGGTTGCGGTGCATCATGTCGGCGCTGCCGATGTAGACCTGCGTGTCGCCATTGGTGTGGAACGAGAAGATCCGGGAGTGCTCCAGGTACCGTCCGAGAATCGAACGCACCTTGATGGTCTCGCTCATCCCGGGGACCCCGGGCTTCAGGCTGCAGATGCCGCGCACCCAGATCTCGATCGGGACACGCGCCTGGCTGGCCCGGTAGAGCGCGTCGATGATGGCCTCGTCGACCATGGAATTCACCTTGATCCGGATGCCCGACGGTTTGCCGGCCTGGGCGGCCGCGGTTTCCGCAGCGATGCTCTTCAGCAGGCCACGGCGCAGGTGCAGGGGAGCGACCAGCAGGCGCTTGAACTTCTTCTCGATCGCGTAGCCGGAGAGTTCGTTGAACAGACGTGTGAGGTCCTTGCCGACCTGCGGGTCCGTTGTGAGCAGCCCGAGGTCTTCGTAGAGTCGGCTGGTCTTGGGGTTGTAGTTGCCGGTGCCGATGTGGCTGTAGTGGCGGAGCACGCCGTTTTCGTTCCGCACCACGAGGGCGAGCTTGCAGTGCGTCTTCAGGCCCACGAGTCCGTAGACCACGTGCACGCCGGCCTTCTCCAGCTTGCGGGCCCAGGTGATGTTGGCCTGCTCGTCGAAGCGGGCCTTGATCTCCACCAGGGCGAGCACCTGCTTGCCCGATTCGGCGGCCGCGATGAGTGCCTCCACGATGGGGCTGTCGCCGGAGGTGCGGTACAGGGTCTGCTTGATGGCGAGCACGTCCGGGTCGGCCGCCGCCTGCTCGAGGAACGCCTGCACGCTGGTCGCGAACGATTCGTACGGGTGGTGCAGCAGGATGTCCCGCCGCGAGATGGCACTGAAGATGTCCGGTTCCGCGTTCGGCTCCGGGGCCAGCAGCTGCACGGCCGTCGTCGGCACATGTTTCACGTAGCGCAGGTCCGGCCGGTCGATCCGCAGGTCGAACAGGCCGCCCAGGTCGAGCGGGGCCGGCAGGCGATACACCTCCTGCTCGGTGACGTCCAGCTCGCGCACGAGCAGGCCGAGGGTCACCTCGTCCATGTCCTCGGTGATCTCGAGCCGAATGGGCGGGCCGAACCGGCGGCGCAGCAGCTCCTTCTCGAGAGCCTTGATCAGGTTCTCGGTCTCGTCCTCTTCGATCTCGACGTCTTCGTTGCGGGTGACCCGGAAGATGTGGTGCTCGAGGATGTCCATGCCAGGGAACAGGTCCCCGAGGTGGTTCGCGATCAGGTCCTCCAGCGTGATGAAGCGCACACTGTCGGCCTTCTCGCGGCGGTCCACGCGCACGAAGCGGGGGAGCATGGTGGGCACCTTGAGCCGGGCGAACTCCTGCTTGCCGGTCTTGGAATTGCGCACCCGGACCGCGAGGTTGAGCGAGAGCCCGGAGATGTAGGGGAACGGATGCACCGGGTCGACCGCCAGCGGCATCAGCACCGGGAAAATCTGGTTCGAGAAGTAATCGCGCAGCGAACGGCGGTCGGCGTCGTCGAGGGTGTCCCAGTTGACGATATCGATCCCGGCCCCGGCGAGGGCCGGGCTGACGAGGTCCTGGAAGGCGTGGGCGTGCCGGTCCTGCAGCACATGGGCCATGGCAGAGATATCGGAGAGGGCGTCCTGCGGGGCGCGCCCGATGTTGGTCGGCACGGCCAGCCCGGTGAGGATGCGTCGTTTCAGGCCGGCAACCCGCACCATGAAGAACTCGTCGAGGTTGCTGGCGAAGATCGCCAGGAAGTTCGCCCGTTCGAGAACAGGGAGATCGGGATCCTCCGCGAGCTCGAGTACCCGCTGGTTGAAGGCCAGCCAGCTCAGTTCCCGGTCGAGGTAGCGCTCGGTGGGGAGCGCCGGATCGTTCTCGCCGATCAGGGGATCGAAATCATCGTCAAAGTCGCTGCCCAGGCCCGAGTCGGTCTGGATGTTGTCGCCGTCCATTCGTCCATCTTGACACTGCCGACCGCGCGAATGCGACGATCTTGGATGAACACTCGTTAACGCGGGCGCCGGCGGTACTGGACATCAACGGTTCGCTCCGTGAAACCGATCGAACGGTACAGAGCGACCGCGGCGGCGCTATCGGCCTCCACGTAGAGGTCGGCAGTGCGGCAGCCGCGTTCGCGGAGGCGGTCGAGTCCGGCCAGCATCAGTCGGCGGCCGACGCCGCGACCGGCGGCATCCGGGTGCACGCCGACGACGTAGATCTCGCCCACCGGGGAGTCCGGCTCGATTTTGACCCAGTTGTAGCCGATCATCCGTTCAATGCCGGCCTCGCGGGCCACCAGGAAGTCGACGGCCGAGAACCACGGTTCGGCCTGGCGGGCGGCCAGATCGCTCACGGTCAGCGCCCCCTGCTCCGGGTGCGCGGCAAACACCAGAGCGTTCAGCGCCACCCACTCGCCGTCGTCCTGGCCGGGCCGGAATGCGTCGATCCGAAGATCGGCACGGATGCCGGCGCGGGCTGGGTCTCCGGGCTCGGCCGCGGCGCCGGCCGGCGCCGCCGTCGACAGGTCCATTCGCAACTGCAACAGGGTGCGCTCGGCTGTGAACCCGAAACGGTCGGCGAGCACCCGGGCGGCGGGGTGGTCGCCGTGCGACCAGATTTGAAGGTCCCCGGTGGCGTCGGCCAGGAGAGCGGCCAGGGCGGCCGCGCCGTGCCCGAGCCGACGCCGGGACGGTTCGACCACGAGGTCGAGTTCGCCGGCGCCGAGGATGCCCGCGCCGACGACGGCGTCCTCGCCCGCGTCCTCGCTGTCCATGACCAGGAACGGGGTGCGGTGTCCGGCTGCCACGTCGAAGAGGGACTGCTCGTTGAACGGCGCGTAGCCGTCGGCCCGGGTGGCGGCGGCGCCGACCCGGTGGAACTCGGCCGCGAAGGCGGCATCCGTCAGATCAGGCGCGAACCGGATGAATGCCACGGGTACCGTCCTGTTCCTGCACATTGAACCGGTAGCCGACGTTGCGCACCGTGCCGATCAGGGATTCCTGGACGCCCAGTTTCGCCCGCAGCCGCCGCACGTGCACGTCCACGGTGCGGGTGCCGCCGAAGTAGTCGTAACCCCAGACCTCGCTGAGCAGCTGCTCGCGGGTGAAGACCCGCGACGGGTGGGCGGTCAGAAAGCGCAGGAGTTCGAATTCCTTGTAGGTGAGGTCCAGCGGCCGGCCGTGCACCTTGGCGGAGTAGCTGGCTTCGTCGATGACGACCCCGGCGACGCGGATGGTGGCGGACTCCTCCGCGCGGGGCACGCGCCCGGCGGCGAGACGGATGCGCGCGTCCACCTCGGCCGGCCCGGCCGTCTCGAGGATGACGTCGTCGACGCCCCAGTCCGGGCTCACCGCGGCCAGGCCGCCCTCCGTGATCACGAGGAGCAGCGGGACCGTGCTTCCCGTGGTGCGCAGAATCTGGCAGAGCGACTTGGCCGCCATGAGATTGGAACGGGCGTCTACGAGCATCAGGTCGGCGTCGGGCGCGGTCACGAGCTGTTCCGGCTGTGCGGGGATGACGCGCGTACCGTGTGACAGCAAGGCGAGAGCAGGAAGGACATCACTGTTGACCGCCGAGGTCAGGATCAACAATTGGGCCACGCGCACCCTCCAAGGATTGTGCGGCTAATCCTAGCGTGCCACGGAAAGGGTCCCAGGCAAGGCAGAATGGGAGGGTGAGCTGGCAGTGGAAGAGCGTCGTCGTGGTGTGGTCGTTCGCGCTCGCCTGCGCCGTGTTGACCGGCTGGCTGTCCCTTTCCGGCCAACACTTGGTCTGGATCAGCCTCGCCTTCGCCGGCTGCACGATCGGAACGCTGAGCGTGCAGCTCGCGACCGGACGCAAGGAAGGCTATGTGGATCGGGTGACCACCAGCCTCGTCGGAGCCGTGGCCGTGCTTGCCGCCGCCACCGGAATCTTCGCTCTGACCGGGCTTCTCTGACACTGAATCGACTCTGCTCCGCCTCTGCGAGGTACGGCCTGGTTCCGTTCGGCCTGCCGCGGGGTTATCGGGCGCCGGCGGACTAGAATGGATGGCATGTCAATCCTCGCTATCGAAATCTTCTTCCTGGGGCTGCTCGCGCTGGCGAGCCTGTCGATCGCCTGGGTGTCCGGACTGGTCCTGTTCAAGCTGTACCGGGGGCAGCGGTAGCCTTCGATGTTTGAGCTCCCCACTCAACTCCCCTCCGAACTCGTGCCGCTGTCGTGGCTGCTCGGGGTGTGGGAGGGGTCGGGAGTCATCGACTACCAGGTCGGCGAGGAATCGGTCAGCCAAGAGTTCGGCCACCGGTTGAGCTTCAGCCACGACGGCTTGCCGCATCTGAACTACAGCTCTTATACCTGGCTCGAAACCGCGCCCGGCTCCGTCGGCGACGAGAAGACTCCGCTGATGACGGAAACCGGGTATTGGCGGCTGAGCCGTACCCAGGGGCTCGGCGATCCCGGTCCGGGTCTGCTGCCGGCCGTGGGCGAGCATCCGTTCGTCACCGCCGCCGCGGTCGAAACCCTCCGCAACGCGGACAACGCCTTCGACATCGACGTGACCATCGTGCACCCCGGCGGAGTCGCGGAAATCTATCTCGGCCAGGTCAAGGGCCCGCGCATCGACCTGGCGACGGATGCCGTGATGCGCACCCAGGGTGCCAAACCCTACTCCGCCGCGACGAGGCTCTACGGTCTGGTCGACGGCCACCTGCTCTGGGCCTGGGACATCGCAGCCCTCGGCCAAAGCCTGCGCACGCACGCGTCCGGCCGCCTCAAGCGGGTCGAATAGCCCGCGCGCTCCGGCGCCCCACACCCCGGCGCCCGGCGCCGAACCGTCCGTTGGAAAGAGTTCCCATGACCGATGCACCTCTGTCGCCCGGCCCCTCCCCTCAGCTCACGTCCCCGCTGCTCGAACTCGACGGCGCCGTGCAGGCCGAGAGCCTCGATGCCGGCGTGGCCGCGCACTATGGCGGACCTCTCACGGAGCAGCGCCGTCTCCTCGCCGGGGGAGCGGTCGTCGACCTGTCCCACCACGGCGTGCTGAGCGTCGCCGGCCCGGACCGGCTGACCTGGCTCAACTCCATCTCCAGCCAGGAGTTGCGCCGCCTAGCGCCGGGGGAGTGCACCGAGACGCTTCTGCTCGATCCGAACGGCCACGTCGAATACGCCATGGGGGTTGTCGACGACGGGGTCGAGACCTGGCTACTGGTCGAGGCGGCGCAATTGCCCGGGCTGCACGCGTGGCTGGACAAGATGCGTTTCACCCTGCGCGTGCAGGTCGTCGACCACACTCTCGCCTACGCCGTGATCGGGGCGATGGGTGACCCGTCGACGCTGCCGCTGACCCCGGCGGCGCCGAACGGAGTGCCGCTGGTGTGGCGCGACCCCTGGACCCAGGTCGCCACGGGCGGATACCAGTACGCGCCGGGACCCGTGCACCCGGCCGCCGCGTGGCACTGGACCGAGACCCTGGTTGCGCGCGCGTCCCTGCCTACCCTGCGCGACGCCGTGCGGAACGGCGAGGTCGGCGCCGCCGGGCTTCTCGCCCTCGAGGCCCTGCGGATCGCAGCCTGGCGCCCGCGCCGCGCCACGGAGGTCGACGAGAAGAGCCTGCCGCACGAACTCGACTGGCTTCGCAGCGCCGTGCACCTGAACAAGGGCTGCTACCGCGGCCAGGAGACCGTGGCCAAGGTGCACAACCTCGGGCATCCGCCGCGCCGGCTGGTGCTGCTGCACCTCGACGGCTCCGATGCGGTGCTCCCCGTGCACGGCGACGAGGTGCAGGCGGTGAAGCAGCTGGCCGATGGAACGACCGAGCACCGCGGAATCGGCAAGATCACCTCCAGCGCCATCCACTACGAGCTCGGCCCGATCGCGCTCGCCACGGTCAAGCGCACCGTGCCGGCCACGGTCACCCTGTACGTGGCATCCCAGGGCATCCTCGTCGCGGCCGCCCAGGAGGTCATCGTGCCGCAGTCGGCCGGCTCGGTCGCCGAAATCCCGCGCCTGCCCCGGCTCGGCATCCGCACGCCCGGACGCTGACTCCGCCCCGGCGCGCCCGCCACGTCGGTAGAGTTGGACGCATGTCAGATGCATACAATCTCATCCTTCTCCGTCACGGCCAAAGCCTATGGAACCAAGAAAACCTCTTCACCGGCTGGGTGGATGTCAGGCTGAGCGAGCAGGGCGCGGGCGAAGCCAAGCGTGCCGGCGAGCTTCTCGCCGAGTCAGGCCTGCTGCCCGACATCCTGCACACCTCATTACTTACCCGCGCCATCCAGACCGCGAACATCGCGCTCGAGGAAGCCGACCGGCTGTGGATCGACGTCAAGCGTTCCTGGCGTCTTAACGAGCGCCACTACGGCGCCCTGCAGGGCCTCGACAAGGCGGAGACCCTCGCCAAGTTCGGTCCCGAGCAGTTCCAGCTGTGGCGTCGCTCGTTCGATGTGCCGCCGCCCGTGCTGGCCGACGACTCCCAGTGGTCTCAGGCTCACGACGCACGGTACGCGGCCCTGGGTGACGACCTGCCCCGCACCGAATGCCTTAGCGACGTCGTCGACCGGATGCTGCCCTACTGGGAATCCGACATCACTCCCGACCTGCGTGCGGGCAAGACGGTTCTCGTCACCGCCCACGGCAACTCGCTGCGTGCGCTGGTCAAGCACCTCGACGGCATCAGCGACGCGGACATCGCCGAGCTGAACATCCCCACCGGGATCCCTCTGGTCTACCGTCTCGGTGCCGACATGATGCCGCTCGGCCCCGGCCGTTACCTTGACCCCGAGGCTGCTGCAGCCGGTGCCGCAGCGGTCGCGGCCCAGGGCAACAAGAAGTAGTCCCTCTCACCCACCACGAACGAGAAAGCCCCGGAAGCGATCGCTTCCGGGGCTTTCTCGTTCGTGCGCTGCGGGACCGCCGGGACCCTAGGCGCTCGTGTTCTGCTGCCAGGCGCCGGTGCCGAGGTACTGCACCTTCTTCGCGATCGAGACCGCGTGGTCGGCGAAGCGCTCGTGGTAGCGGCTGGCGAGGGTGGAGTCGACCGTGTCGGCCGCCTGGCCCTTCCACGTCGCCCCGAGCACGGCGTCGAACACGCTGAGGTGCAACGCATCGACCTTGTCGTCTTCGTTGCGGATGGTCTCGGCCAGAACCATGTCCTCATTGGTCAGGAGCTCGGTCAGCATGAGCGCGATCGCCGTGACGAGCGTGCCCATCTCCGCGAACGTGCCGCGCAGGCTCTTCGGCACGACCTTGTCGGGGAACCGGTAGCGGGCCAACTGCGCGATGTGGGTGGACAGATCGCCCATCCGTTCGAGCGAGGCACTGATACGCAGGGCGCTGACGACGATCCGCAGGTCGCGTGCGACCGGCTGCTGGCGGGCGAGGATCGTGATTGCCAGTTCATCGAGTTCGATGGTCAGCTCGTCGATCTTCTCGTCTTCGGTGATCGCTTCCTCGGCCAGGCCGACGTCGGATTCGTTGAAGGCGCGCGTCGCCTTGTCGATGGAGATCGCCACGAGACGGGAGATCTCGACGAGGCGATCCTGCACTTCGGCGAGTTCCTGCTGGAATACTTCACGCATGGTGTGTGGTCCTTCCTGGGCGCGCGTAACGCGCAGACACGTGAGACCTGCCCGGCCTCCACCGAATCATGGGGGAGCGAGGTTAACGGCAGGTGCCGTGGTCTTGAACACTACCCAAAGTAGCCTGCGCGTTGCGACGGCCATGTCACCCGCCCGGAATAAGTGTCAGTAATCTGGATAAATGGAATCCACAGGGCTTGTGCTGCTGGCGCTGGCTCTCGGCCTCACTGTCGGTGCCGGATTCATGACGCTGTTGCACGTGGCAGAACGCCACGGCCGGCGCGCCGCCGAGGTGGTGAACCCGGCCGTCCCCGACGGGATCGACCAGGTGCTCGACGCTCTCGAGACGGCCGGGGCCGTGGTCGACCCGTCCAACAACGTGATCAAGGCATCCCAGGCCGCGGTGTCCATGGGGCTGGTCTGGAACCGGCAGCTGGTGCACACCGAGCTCCTGGACCTGATCAGCCAGGTGCGCCGTTCCGGTGAGCCGATCTCGGAGAACCTGGTTCTCTCCCGCGGACCGTTCGGCGATGCCAGCATGCGCGTGCGGGTGCGCCTGGCCCGGTTGGGAACACGCTATGTCCTGGTGCTGGCGGAGGACCGCACCGAGGCCTTCCGACTCGACGAGGTTCGCCGCGACTTCGTCGCCAACATCAGCCATGAGCTGAAGACGCCCATCGCCGCCGTAGGACTGCTGGCCGAGGCGCTCAACCAGGCGGCCGACGAACCGGTGCAGGTGCGCCGCTTCGCGAACCGCCTCACCACCGAGTCCGGGCGGCTCACCCGCCTGACCCAGGAGATCATCGAACTGTCCCGCCTGCAGGCGCAGGACTCCCTCACCGAGCCCGAGATCGTCAACGTCGACGCCATCGTGGCCGCGGCGGTGGACCAGAGCCGGGTCACGGCGGAGGCGGACCAGATCACGATCGCCGTGGGCAAGAAATCGGGTGCCGAGGTCAGCGGCGACGATCGGCTCCTCGTGATGGCCGTGCACAATCTCGTGGCCAACGCCGTGAACTACTCGGCGGAGGGTTCCCGGGTCGGGGTCGGCGTGCGCAAGAACGCCGGAGTCGTCGAAATCAGCGTGACCGACCAGGGCGTGGGCATCGAGGAAGCCGATCTCGATCGGATCTTCGAACGATTCTTCCGCGTCGACCAGGCCCGGTCGCGGCACACCGGCGGCACGGGGCTCGGCCTTGCGATCGTCAAACACATCGTTCAGATCCACGGCGGCGACATTCGCGTCTGGTCGCAGCCGGGTAGCGGTTCGACCTTCACCATCCGCCTCCCGGAGGCGCCGCACCCCGCTCCGGCGGCGATAGGAGACACCCCATGACCCACATCCTTCTGGTCGAAGACGAGAGCGCGCTCAGTGAGCCGCTCAGCTTCCTGCTCGAGCGGGAGGGATACGAGGTCACCGTCGCCGAAGACGGGCCGAGCGCCATCACGGAGTTCGACCGCACCGGCGCGGACCTGATTCTGCTCGACCTCATGCTTCCCGGCATCCCGGGCACGGAGGTGTGCCGGGAGATCCGCACGCGGTCGTCGGTGCCGATCATCATGCTGACCGCCAAGGACTCCGAGGTCGATATCGTCGTCGGGCTCGAGCTCGGCGCCGACGACTACGTCACCAAGCCGTATTCGACCCGGGAACTGCTCGCCCGCATCCGTGCCGTCTCCAGACGCCGCACCGACGAGGTCGGCGAGGACCTGAGCCTGCTGTCGGCGGGCACCGTGCGGATGGACACCGAGCGGCACACCGTGACGGTGTCCGGCGAGATCGTGAACCTGCCGTTGAAGGAATTCGAGTTGCTGGAGTTCCTGCTCCGCAACGCCGGCCGGGTGCTCACCCGAGGCCAGCTGATCGACCGGGTCTGGGGCAGCGACTACTTCGGCGATACCAAGACCCTGGACGTGCACATCAAGCGAATCAGGTCACGGATTGAGGCCACGCCGTCCGATCCGGCCATGCTGGTCACCGTGCGCGGCCTCGGCTACCGCTTCGACGCCTGAGCGGCATTCCTCCGAACGAATTCGACGGAGATTTTGCCGAAATTGGACCTGAACGGCCCGATAAGGCTGTTCCGCGGGAGAATCTCCGTCGAATTGGTTCGACGTTTAAGCAGGGACGCGGGCGGCGCACCCCGTGGGCCTGACCCTCAGCGTGTTGGGCGACCGTGAACCGGCGGTCGGCCTCGCCCTACGGGGCGGGGGTCGGCAGCAGCGTCGAGTACTCCTCGAGCGAGCCGTCGAGAACCGGGACGAGAACCTCGACGCCGGTCTCGTTGCCGTACTGGAAGAAGACCGGGAACAGCGACCCCGGTGCGACGTCGGCACTGACGGTGACCGACGGAGCATCCGTCGTGCCAATCGTGACGCTGGAGTTCGCATCCACGTTGACGTCCTGAGTGACCTTCTCGGTGCCGTCGTCATACTGCACGCTCAGGCTGTGCGCTGAGTCCCCCTTGTTGACGACGGTGACCACGAGGTTTGCGACGGCGCCGTCGTTGGAGAGGAGCATGGCGTTGCGGATGGCAAGGTCGCCGACGTTGCCGCTGACTCCGTCGCTCGCGTCGTACATTGTGGTCGTCGACTGCGGTGCCCACAGGTTGCAGCCGCTGGTACCCAATAGGATGCCGGCCGCCACGACGACGGACACGATGATTCGAGCTTTCACAACGCCTCCAACAGTTCACCGTTCCGCCTGACGGCCAAACGCTGCAAATTTAGCTTTCGCTTCAGCCTACTGGCTCCAGCCGGTCCGGACGGTGCGCGCCGAGCGCGGCGAACCCTACCATCGATGGCTGTGGTATTGTAGACGCTGCTGAAGGGATATACACATGCTGTTTGAGGTTGGCGAAACCGTCGTTTATCCCCACCATGGTGCCGCGACGATCACCGAGGTGAAGACGCGCATGGTCAAGGGTGAAGAGAAACTGTACCTGAAGCTCAACGTCACCCAAGGCGATCTGACCATCGAGGTGCCAGCCGAGAACGTCGACCTGGTCGGCGTTCGCGATGTGATCGGCCAGGAGGGTCTCGACAAGGTGTTTGAGGTGCTGCGCGCACCGTTCACCGAAGAACCCACCAACTGGTCCCGCCGGTACAAGGCCAACTTGGAAAAGCTGGCGTCCGGTGACGTCATCAAGGTGTCCGAGGTTGTTCGCGACCTGTGGCGCCGCGATCAGGACCGCGGCCTGTCCGCTGGGGAGAAGCGGATGCTGGCCAAGGCCCGCCAGATTCTGATCTCCGAGCTGGCCCTCGCCGAGAAGACAGACGAAGAGAAGGCCTCCACGGTCCTCGACGAGGTCCTGGCGTCCTAACCCACGCAACCCGAACCCACGTAGTCAGAAATGCTTTCGTTGGAAGGCGGCGCCGCGAGGTGCCGCCTTTCGCGTTTCGGGCTCCCACCGCCCGCACCACATCTTCACCCATCGTCCCGCGTCCACTCGTCGCCGACCTCACCAGATAGCCTCCAGACATGACTGAAACCCCTGCGCCAGAGGTCGCGGTCATCGTCGTCGCCGCCGGGAGCGGCAGTCGCCTCGGCCACGCCGAGCCGAAGGCGTTCGTCTCGCTGGCCGGACGCACCCTGCTCGAGCGCGCGCTGCTCTCCGTGTTCGGGATGAGGGACCCGGTGCAGGTCATCGTCGTCGCGCCCGACACCCATCTGGCCGACGCCCGCCGGATCGCCTCGGCAGTCGGCGGGGCGGCATCCGTCGCCGTGGTGGCAGGCGGAGTGACCCGGCAGGAGTCGGTGAACCGCGGACTGGCCATGCTGCACCCGGCAGTGCGCACGGTCCTGGTGCACGACGCCGCGCGCGCCCTCACCCCGGCCGCGCTCTGCGACGCAGTCGTCGACGCGGTGCGGGCCACCGGCCACGGCATCGTGCCTGGCTTGGCCGTGGTCGACACCATCAAGAGCGTTTCCGCGGCCGGCGAGATCCTGGGCACGGTGGACCGCGCCGGACTCTCCGCCGTGCAGACCCCGCAGGGTTTCCCGAGGCAGATGCTCGTCATTGCGGCTGCCGCGGCATCCGCCGGTTCGTCGCTCGAGACGACCGACGACGCGGGAGTCGTGGCCGCGGCCGGCCACCCGGTCAGCGTCATCGCCGGTGACCCGCTCGCGTTCAAGATCACAACCCCGTGGGACCTCGCCCGGGCCGAGGCCCTGCTCGGTGCACGGCGACCGGCTGACTCCGCTCCCGGCACCGACGCCGTGCCCCGCGTGGGCACCGGGCTCGATGTGCACGCCTTCGACGACGGCTCCGAACTGTGGTTGGCCGGCCTGCACTGGCCGGGGGAGCGCGGACTGTCAGGGCACAGTGATGGCGACGCCGCCGTGCACGCAATCTGCGACGCCCTGCTCTCCGCAGCCGGGCTGGGCGATATCGGCGGCGTCTTCGGCACGTCCGATCCGCGCCTCGACGGCGCCCACGGCGATGTGTTCCTGCGCGAGACCTTGCGCCTGCTGGCGGACGCCGGGTTCCGGGTCGGCAACGTCTCGGTGCAGATCATCGGCAACCGACCCAAACTCAGTCCCCGCCGGGCCGAGGCCGAGGCTCTTCTCGGTGCGCTGCTGAACGCGCCGGTCGCCGTCTCGGCGACGACGACGGATGCCCTGGGGTTCACCGGTCGAGGAGAGGGCCTCGCCGCCATCGCCACGGCTCTCATTCTCCCGAGACGTCCGGCAGACCCTGACCTAAGCTGGGAGGTGTGACCATGCGACTCTACGATTCCAGGGCCCAGGCCCTCCGCGACTTCATACCCGTCACGCCCGGCGCGGTGGGTATCTACGTCTGCGGACCCACCGTGCAGTCCTCTCCCCACATCGGCCACCTGCGCAGCGCTCTCGTGTATGACCAGTTGCGCCGTTGGCTCACCTACCGCGGCTTCGACGTCACCTTCGTGCGAAATGTCACCGACATCGACGACAAGATCCTGGACCACGCGGCCGGCGGCACCGAGCAGTGGTGGGCACTCGCCTATCGCTACGAGCTGGAGTTCACGGCCGGATACCAGCGGCTCGGAATCCTCGCCCCCAGCTACGAACCGCGGGCGACCGCCAGCATCCAGCAGATGCAGGACCTGATCACCCGTCTGATCGAGCGCGGGCACGCGTATCCTGCCGATGACGGGTCCAGCGACGTCTACTTCGACACGGCGAACTGGGCCGACTACGGCGACCTCACCCGTCAGCGCCGCGGCGACATGGAGCCGGCAGCGGATGCCGATCCACGCGGCAAGAAAGACCCGCGGGACTTCGCCCTCTGGAAGGGCCGCAAGGCCGCCGAGCCGGAGTCCGCCTCCTGGCCGTCCCCGTGGGGAGCCGGCCGGCCCGGCTGGCATATCGAGTGCTCAGCCATGGCGTCCCGCTACCTCGGCGCCCACTTCGACATCCACGGCGGCGGGCTCGACCTGCGTTTCCCGCACCACGAGAACGAGCTGGCCCAGTCCGCCGCCGCCGGCGACGGCTTCGCGAACTACTGGGTGCACAACGGGCTGGTCAACGTGAACGGGCAGAAAATGTCCAAGTCGCTGGGCAACTCGGTCTTCGCGGCGGAGCTTCTCGATCAGGCGCGCGCCATCGTCGTGCGTTACTACCTGGGGGCGGCCCACTACCGGTCCACCATTGACTACCACGAGGGTTCCCTGGTGGAGGCCGAAGCGGCCCTCGAACGGATCGAGAGCTTCCTCGACCGCGCCGACCGCCGCTTGGCAGACACCCGTTTCGCCGGATCCGGCGTCGAAATCGTCCCCGACGAGTTCGCGTCGGCCATGGACGACGACCTGGCAGTGCCTCAGGCTCTGGCCGTTCTGCACGACACTGTGCGCACCGGCAACGCGGCCCTGGATGCCGAAGACCTGCATGCGGCGGCCGCCGCGCGGGGTCACGTGCTGGCCATGAGCGAGGTACTCGGGATCAACCCGCTCTCGTCGGGCTGGTCAGTGGCAACGGATGAACCGGCCATGATCGCACTCACGGCCCTGGTCGAGCGCCTGCTCGACGACCGCGAGATCGCAAGGCAGGGCCGCGACTACGCGGCCGCAGACCGTATCCGGGACGAGCTCGTCGCCGCCGGAATTACCATCGAAGACACCCCCTCGGGTGCCCATTGGAGTTTTGACTGATGAAGAACACAGACCGCAAGTCACGCACCGGGGCCGTGCGTAAGGGCAGCCGGGGACCGCAGGTCGGTTCCGGCGGCCAGGGACGCCAGGCGCTCGAGGGCAAGAAGCCCACACCCAAGGCGGAGGACCGCCCGTACCACCCCGCAGGCAAGCGCAAGCTCGCTCAGGACCGCTTCGTCGCGGCCGGCGGCGGCCGCAGCCGGGGCTCCGCGGGACCCAAGAGCGCGCCTCGCGCCGCCACCACCGGCAACACCGGCGGCGGCGGAGCGTCGACGCGGCGAGCCAAGCAGATCGACGAGCATGAGGTCGTGACCGGGCGCAACTCGGTGCTGGAAGCGTTGCGGGCGAAGATCCCCGCCACAGCCCTGTACATGGCCACGCGGATTGAAATGGACGTACGGGTGAAGGAAGTCCTCACCCTGGCGACGACCCGCGGCATCCCCGTGCTCGAGGTCATGCGCCCGGAGCTCGACCGTCTGGCCGGGCGAGACTCCGTGCACCAGGGCCTCGCGCTGAAGGTGCCGGCCTACGAGTACGCCGAGCCCCTCGAGCTGCTGGAACTGACGATCAGCCGCGGCCACAAGCCGCTCTTCGTCGCCCTCGACGGCATCACCGACCCCCGCAACCTCGGTGCCATCATCCGCTCGACGGCCGCGTTCGGCGGACACGGCGTGATTGTGCCGCAGCGTCGGTCCGTCGGCGTGACTGCGTCGGCGTGGAAGACCTCGGCCGGCGCCGCGGCCCGCCTGCCCGTCGCCATGGCCACCAACCTGACCCAGTCGCTCAAGGCGCTCAAGGAGCGCGGTGTGCTCGTGATCGGCCTCGCCGGAGACGGCGACACCCAGTTGCCCGAGCTCGGCATCGGGTTCGCCGAGCGCCCGATCGTGATCGTCGTCGGCAGCGAGGGCAAGGGGCTGTCCCGCCTCGTCACCGAGACCTGCGACGCGATCGTGTCGATCCCGATCAGCGCCTCGACCGAATCCCTCAATGCGGGAATCGCAGCCGGAGTGACGCTGTACGAGGTCTCCCGCCTGCGCGCGGCCGCGAAGGCCGCCAAGGCTGCGAAGCAGGCCGCCTCAGCCGCGGCGGCAGCCCCCGCCTCCTGACCCTCGTCCCGGCAGGAGGGCCCGTTGGCTAAACCTTGAGGCGCCAGTCGGCCTCGTCGTCGGCAGCGGACTCGGCCGCGTCCGCGAGGGCGGCGCTCTCATCGTCGGTCACGTCGATCGGGATGGTGATCTCGCCGGTAGCCGGCTCGATCACGGTGGCCTCGTCGCGGCGGTGTCGCAGCACGTTCTGGACGTAGGAGGTGACGGCCTCGGCCAGCGGGATGTCCCGGGATTGGTTCTGGGCCATGAACCAGCGGTGGTCGAGCATTTGGTGGAAAATCTCGGCGGGCTCCAGCTTGCCCTTGAGGTCGCGGGGGATGGCCCGGATGACGGGTTCGAAGACGCGCACCAGCCACTCGTGTGCCAGCATTTCCTCGTCGGCCTCCGGATCGCCGTAGGAGACCCGGTAGGAGTCGAGGTCATTGAGCAGGCGCCGGGCCTGGTTCTCCTCGGCGTCGAGCCCGGTCAGCCGCAGCAGGCGCCGTTGGTGGTGACCGGCGTCGACGACCTTGGGCTGGATGCGCACGGTCGTGCCCGTGTTGTCGGTCTTGATGGCCAGTTCCTCGATGTCGAACCCGAGGTCGTTGAGGCGTTCGACGCGTTCCGTGATGCGCCAGCGCTCGGAGCTGGCGAAGGATTCGGATCCGGTCAGTTCCTTCCAGAGCAGCCGATAGGCGGCGACGATGCCGTTGCTCACCCGGATGGGGTCGAGCTCGTCAGCCGCGCGGCCGCCGGCCTCGAGGTCCATGAGCTCACCGGCGATGTTGACGCGCGCGATCTCCAGGTCGTTCTCACGCTGGCCATTGGACAGCCCGCCCGGGTACAACTGCCCGGTCTCGGCGTCGACGAGGTACGCCGCGAACGCGCCGGCGTCACGACGGAAGAGGGTGTTAGAGAGTGACACGTCACCCCAGAAAAGGCCGGCCATGTGCACGCGCACCAGGAGCAGGGCGAGGGCGTCGACCAGCCGGGTGGCGGTGTCGGGCCGCAGCGTCTGCGAGTAGAGGGCTCGGTAGGGGAGCGAGAACTTCAGGTGCCGGGTGACGAGCACCGAGTTCAGCGGCTCGGCGTCGTCATCGGTGCGGTTCGTGATCACGGCGAGCGGCTCGACGCAGGGGATCTCCAGGCCCTGCAGGGTGCGGAGCATGTCGTACTCTCGCTTGGCCATCTCGCTGGTGGTCTCCTTGATGGCGACGACGCGGCCGCTCAGGTGCGCGAAACGAACGAGGTGGCGGGAGATGCCCTTGGGCAGGGCCGCGATGTTCTCGTTGGGCCAGGCGTCCAGCGGGAGGTGCCAGGGAAGATCAAGCAGGGCTGGATCGGCAGTGGCCGACGTGATGTTGAGTGAACCGCTCATCCGACGAGTTTACCGGTGTGCTCCGCGGTCGGAGAACGAGAAAACGGCCGGGTGGAGCAAGCTCCATCCGGCCGTTCATTGACGAGCGAGTGCCTAGTCGGCGACTGCTCCACCGAGGCGGAGGCCGGTCTCGGCGTCGAACACGTGCATGTGGTGCGGCGTCGGGGTGAGGTAGACGGTGTCCCCGGCGGACGGGTGCGAACGGCCATCGACGCGAGCGACGATGTCGGTGCGCTTGCCCTCGACCGTGGAGTGCCCGTAGAGGTAACCGTCGGCGCCGAGCTCCTCGACCAGGTCGACGGCGACCTCGAGGCCCTCGCCGTGCGTGGTGGAGAGGTGGATGTCCTCGGGCCGAACTCCGATGGTGACCTTCTTGCCGGTGGAGCCGGCCAGGGTCTCGCGGGGCACGGGGATCGTCGCCGTGCCGAACTTGATGCCGCCGTCGATGGTGTCAGCCAGGAACAGGTTCATGGCAGGGCTGCCGATGAAGCCGGCGACGAAGACGTTGTTCGGCTTCGAGTACAGGTCGCGGGGGGTACCGACCTGCTGGAGCACGCCATCCTTCAGGACCGCGATGCGGTCGCCCATGGTGAGGGCTTCGGTCTGGTCGTGGGTCACGTAGACGGTCGTGACGCCGAGACGACGCTGGAGCGAGGCGATCTGGGTGCGGGTCTGCACGCGCAGTTTGGCGTCGAGGTTCGACAGGGGCTCGTCCATGAGGAACACCTGGGGCTGACGCACGATGGCGCGGCCCATGGCAACGCGCTGACGCTGGCCACCGGAGAGCGCCTTCGGCTTGCGGCTCAGGTACGGCTCGAGGTCGAGCAGCTTGGCAGCTTCGAGGACGCGGGTGGCGCGCTCATCCTTGTTGACGCCGGCGATCTTGAGCGCGAAGCCCATGTTCTCGGCGACCGTCATGTGGGGGTAGAGGGCGTAGTTCTGGAAGACCATGGCGATGTCGCGGTCTTTCGGCGGGACATCCGTCACGTTGCGCTCACCGATGAAGATGTTGCCGTCGTTGACCTCTTCGAGGCCGGCGAGCATGCGCAGAGACGTGGACTTGCCGCAGCCGGACGGACCGACCAGCACGAGGAACTCGCCGTCGGCAACCGACAGGTCGAGCTTGTCGACGGCAGGGATCGCGGAACCCGGGTAGAGGCGGGTCGCCTTGTCGAACGTGACTGAAGCCATGGTTGTTTTCTCCTTCACCGGCAGGTACGTGCCGGACGATCCGTTGTGATGGGTTGCTACGCCTGCCGCGAGCGACAGGTCAACGTTTTCAGTATGTCATGTCGGGGGAACGCAGCGTCGGCGGCAATGGTGCCGCGGAGGGCGGCAACAGGTGCCGTCTGGTCGTTTCCCAGAAAGGGGACCTACTATTTGGGAGGCATTCGCAAATGGCTTGCCTCTGCACTTACCTATTCGGAGCGAGCATTCATGACTATTGGCGGATCGGGCGATAGCCGTCCCTCTAAGAATCAGCGACGTGACGCGGTTCGCACCAAGGCCAAGCGGATCCGCGAGGAGCAGAAGAAGAAGGACCGCCGCAACCGGGTCGCCCTGCGCGGCGGGACAGCCGCCGCGGCCGTCGCCATTGCCGCGGTCGTCGTCGTGGTCATCATCAATTCGATTCCGCCGGTCGGCCCCGGCCCGGCGAACATGGCCAGCGACGGCGTGCTGATCACCGAAGGAATGACTCCGGTCACGACCTCCGCGCTCCAGCCCGAGGCCAAGCCGATTCCGTCCAAGCCGGATGGGACCGGCACCGTCGCCGACATTCGCGTCTACGCCGATTACCTCTGCCCGTTCTGCAGCGAGTTCGAGGCAGCCAACAGCGAGCAGATCAGTCAGTGGGTCACGTCGGGTGCCGCAACCGTCGAAATCCACCCGGTCTCGATCCTGACCCACAAATCTTCCGGCACGAAGTATTCACTACGGGCCGCGAACGCCGCCGCCTGCGTGGCGAATTTCGCTCCCGAGAACTTCTACGATTTCAACGCCATCCTGTTTCGGGAGCAGCCCAAGGAAGGCACGGCCGGTCACGACGACGCGGCCATCAAGGGACTCGTGAAGGACGCCGGCGTGAGTGACGCGGTATCGCAGATCAACGAGTGCATCGACGACACGACCTTCAAGTCCTGGGTCATCGCCTCGACGGACCGAGCTCTATCCGGTCCACTGCCGAACACCGAGGTGGAGGCCATCACGGGCACACCGACCGTGCTCGTGAATGGAAAGCAGTACGTCGGCGCCCTCGACGACCCGAAGGAGTTCGCAGCCTTCGTGCTCCAGGCCGCCGGTGCGACCTACTCCACATCGACGCCGACCCCGGAGCCGGTGCCCGCCGGGTGAGCTCCCGACGATCTGGCCCCACAGCTCAGGTTCGTCATTTAGGATGGTGTGTCGAGGCGACAATCACCTCATGCCGGCCTGGCGCAATTGGTAGCGCACCACTCTTGTAAAGTGGGGGTTACGGGTTCAAGTCCCGTGGCCGGCCCTCTTTTCGTCGGATTGAGGTCCGTCCGATCGTGCAGCGCCGGTTCGCACGTTCCCACAATTACGCGTCTTCAGAACGACTCGTCACTGGAACGAACTGAGGAAATCGCCCGGATCGATCGACTGGCGGACGCCCGGTTTCGCATCGTTCGGCACGCCGCCGACATACAGCCAGCCGAGCAGTGCTTCCGAAGCGGCGAGCCCATGGGCGTCGTGTACGGGCCGGGTGCGGGTCAATGAGCCGGAGCGCCACATGACGCCCCAGCCCTGCTCGGACAAGAGCAGGCTGAGCATGTGGGCGACGCCGGCCGCGACGGCGTCCTGTTCCCAGACCGCCACGCTTTCGCTCTCGCGACGGCTCGCGACCACGGCGATCAGAAGCTCGGCGCGTAGGGGCTTCGCGGCGAGCCTGGCAGCCTCGGGGTCTGCGCCGGTCAGCCCGGCGGCCCGCACCATGGCCTCGCCCAGGCGGCGGCGCGCCTCGCCGCGCAGCTCGATCAACCGCCACGGTCGCAGCGCGCCATGGTCGGCCACGCGCGCCGCGACAGCCACCAGCGGCAGCAGTTCAGCGTGGGTCGGCACCTCGCCGGTGACTTTGGAGTGGGACCGCCGCCGACCGACCGCCTCGAGGAGGTCGGACAACGCTTACTCGACCGGCTTGAAGTTGAGCGAGATGGAGTTCATGCAGTACCGGTCACCGGTGGGTGTCCCGAATCCGTCGTCGAAGACATGGCCCAAGTGTGAGCCGCAATTGGCGCAGCGTACCTCGGTGCGCACGACGCCGAGGGTGCGGTCTTCGAGGAGTTCAACGGCCTCGGGGCGCACCGACTCGTAGAAGCTGGGCCAGCCGCAACCGGAGTCGAACTTCGTGCCGCTCTTGAACAGTTCGGCGTTGCAGGCCCCGCAGGTGTAAATCCCGGACCGGCCCTCGTCGAGGAGCTCGCCGGTCCACGCCCGCTCGGTGGCGGCGCCGCGGAGGACGGCGTACTTCTCGGGGCTCAGTTCCGCTCGCCACTGGGCATCCGACTTCTCGACCTCGTAGTCCATGTTCCGTTCCTTCCTGCTCGGCCCCGAAAGGCCGAAGTCTGCTGTACCAACACTAAACTCGCCGGACCGCGGCGGTATTCCTCGATCAGGAGTCAGGCCGTGTTATGCGCCGAGGCGGAACGCTGCCGAACGGTCCAGCCTGTACGCAGGCGCCGACAAATATGATTGCAGAGAACGAGGGAGGTGGCACGTGGACGGAATGCCCGTTTCGCCGACTCCATCGGCTTCGGAATCGGAGTCCCCGGCCGGCCTGTCCGCCCGTGACCGGTCGATCCTCGCCTTCGAGCGTCAGTGGTGGAAGCACGCCGGCGCCAAGGAGCAGGCGATCCGGGCCGAGTTCGGCCTGTCGGCCGCCCGGTACTATCAACTACTGGGTGTCCTGATCGACTCTCCGCTGGCCGTGGCCCACGATCCGATGCTGGTGAAACGCCTGCAACGGATGCGTGATGCCCGGTCGCAGGCGCGGGAGCACCGATCGCTTCATTCCACCGATTGACACCCTGACCTTCACCCCCACCGTCATCACCGCACATTGAGGATCGAACCAGCCCGACGATGCCGAACTCCTACGCGAAAGACCGCTTCGACCACCTCCCGCACTCTCTGGAGCGGGTGGGGGCGCACCGCGCTCCCGGCAAGAAGGGCCGTGGCTGGGTCGCGTTGTGGTGGGCTCTTGGAGCAACCGTCGTGCTGGTCGGCACGGGAGTCGTCGGCCTGGCCGTGCTGAACAATAATCTGAGTTTTGAATTGCCGGGCACGACGCCGACCGCCGAGAGTACTGCGGAGCCGAGCGTCACCCCGAGTGACGCTGCGGCGGCAACGCCGACGCCGGCCGCGACAGTGGACCCTGACGTGACCGTGACCGTTCTGAACGGAACGGCCGGCGAGGGCATTGCCCGGTCCGTCGGCGAGATCCTCGAAGCGGAGGGCTGGACGATCGAAGCGCTGGATAACGCGAGCACGGAGGATGTGGAGACCACGACCGTCTACTACGCCGAGGCTGCTTTGGAGGGGGCGGCGCGCGGAGTCTCGGAGTCCCTGCCCGGCGCGGAGGTGCTGCTTTCAAGCGATTTCGCCGATTCCGCTGCGGACCTGACCGTGGTCGTCGGCACCGACTACGAGCCGGCCGAGTAGCCGCCGCTTATACGCCGCGCGCTTGCGCGTCAACCCCCTTTCGTTCTTCCTCAGCTTCCGTAAATTGGTCGTTGGTCGCTCATTTGTTCGTTCGGACGTTCTCCCACGAGGCGTATTCCACCGGTTGAATGCAATGGACGCAGTCACTGCGCCAGGCCCGGTACGGCCAACGGGCGCGTGTCGACGAATTCAAAGCAACAGGGAGTTACACATGGCGAACGGAACCGTCAAATGGTTCAACGCTGAAAAGGGTTTCGGCTTCATCACGGTCGACGGAGGTGGCCAGGACGTCTTTGTCCACTACTCGGCCATCGACATGCACGGCTACAAGGTTCTGGAAGAGGGACAGCACGTCATCTTCGAACTGGGTACAGGGGCGAAGGGGCCCCAGGCAGAATCGGTTCGTCCGGTCTGATCCAGCGGGGGGTGTTCCAGCGGTCGACCGAAAGGTCATCGGCAACGGCGGTTCACGACGTATTTACGGGTTCTGCCCCGAGCGGCACGGGCGCGGCATTGATGCCGCGTTAGTGTGTGGGGCGTGACAGTGAAAACAGTGGTTCCAGCACGGCGACGAAGCACGACGCCGGGAATCCGGTCCATCCGGATGCTCGGGGTCGTGCTTCTGCCGTCTCTCCTTCTGGTGTCGGCCTGCGCCGGCACCGGTGACGCATCGAAGCCGTCGGCGAGTTCCACGCCGTGGGACTCCACCTACGATTCTGCAGCGGACCCGGCGGTTGCCCCGCTGCGCGGTACGAGTGTGCCGGCCGAGAGCCTCCAAAATCCGGCGCTCTCGGTGAAAATCGACAACCACGAAGCGGCCAGGCCGCAGCTCGCACTCGAGCGGGCGGACATCATCTTCGAAGAACTGGTCGAGGGAGGGCTGACCCGGTATGTCGCGGTTTGGCAGTCCGATGTGCCGGAACACGTCGGGCCGGTGCGCTCGATCCGGCCCATGGACCCGGACATTATCGCGCCGTTCGGGGGAATCGTGGCCTACTCCGGCGGCCAGCAGAAATTCATCGACCTGATGGACGCCACCGACGTCGTCAGTGCCGTCTTCGATGCCGACGACACCGGTCTCTTTGCGCGTTCGGATGACCGGGAAGCCCCGCACGACGTCATCCTCGAGGCCGCCGCTCTCGTCGAACGGAACGACACCCTGCCGCCGCCCGTGCAGCAGTTCGCCTACACCGCGACCGTGCAGGGATCGTCGGCGGCCGTCGACGGAACGCCTGTATCGGCGATCAACTCCACCTTCTCCGCCGCACGCTGGCCCGGCTGGACGTGGGACGCGGCCGGTGCCGCGTATCTGCGTTCCCAGGAGGGAGCCCCTGACCTCGACGCCACCGGGGCACAGCTCCGAGCGATCAATGTCGTGGTGCTGCGGGTCATGATCGACGCTACCTATGGAGACGTTCCCAAGACGACCATGATCGGGTCGGGTGAGGCCTGGGTCTCGGCGGGCGGCAAGTCAGTGCATGCCGTCTGGTCCAAGGCCGACCAGGACGCGCCCATCCGACTCGTCGATGACTTCGGCGTGACGATTCGCCTTGCCGCCGGCAACACCTGGATCGAGCTGGTGCCGTCGGACCGAGGCACGGTCGTGCTGGTGCCGTAGCCGAGGCCGCAGCCCCCTGCCGTTCACTTGCACTCTCGACCCCAGAGTGCCAGAATCGACTTGGCACTCTCTCTGTTTGAGTGCCAACCCATCACCGTTTTGGTAACGTCCGGGAGGGACGAGAAACACATATGGCAAAGATCATTGCTTTCAACGAAGAGGCCCGTCGCGGCCTTGAGCGTGGCCTGAACATCCTCGCTGACACTGTCAAGGTCACCCTCGGCCCGCGCGGACGTAACGTGGTGCTGGAGAAGAAGTGGGGCGCTCCCACGATCACCAACGACGGCGTGTCCATCGCCAAGGAGATCGAACTCGACGACCCGTACGAGAAGATCGGTGCCGAGCTCGTCAAGGAGGTCGCCAAGAAGACCGATGACGTCGCGGGCGACGGAACCACCACCGCCACCGTCCTGGCTCAGGCGCTCGTTCGCGAAGGCCTGCGCAACGTCGCAGCCGGAGCAGACCCGATCAGCCTCAAGCGCGGCATCGAGAAGGCCACGGCTGCAGTGATCGCCGAGCTCATCGCCAACGCCAAAGAGGTCGAGACCAAGGAAGAGATCGCGGCCACCGCGTCCATCTCTGCCGGCGACGCCGAAATCGGCGCCATCATCGCCGAGGCAATCGACAAGGTCGGCAAGGAGGGTGTTGTCACCGTCGAGGAGTCGAACACTCTCGGCACCGAGCTCGAGCTCACTGAGGGCATGCGCTTCGACAAGGGCTTCCTGTCCGCCTACTTCGTGACCGACCCCGACCGTCAGGAAGCGGTCTTCGAAGACCCCTACATCCTGATCGTCAACTCCAAGGTCTCCAACATCAAGGACCTGCTCCCCATCGTGGACAAGGTCATCCAGACCGGCAAGCAGCTCCTCATCATCGCCGAGGACGTCGACGGCGAGGCCCTGGCCACGCTCGTTGTGAACAAGATCCGCGGAATCTTCAAGTCGGTCGCCGTCAAGGCTCCCGGCTTCGGTGACCGTCGCAAGGCTCAGCTGCAGGACATCGCCATCCTCACCGGTGGACAGGTCATCAGCGAAGAGGTCGGCCTCAAGCTCGAGAACGTCACGCTCGACCTCCTCGGCAACGCCCGCAAGATCGTCATCACCAAGGACGAGACCACCATCGTCGAAGGCGCCGGAGACCCCGAAGCCATCGCCGGACGTGTTCAGCAGATCCGCAGCGAGATCGAGAACACCGACAGCGACTACGACCGTGAGAAGCTCCAGGAGCGTCTCGCCAAGCTCGCCGGCGGAGTTGCCGTCATCAAGGCCGGCGCTGCGACGGAGGTTGAGCTCAAGGAGCGCAAGCACCGCATCGAAGACGCCGTTCGCAACGCGAAGGCTGCCGTCGAAGAGGGCATCGTCGCCGGTGGTGGCGTCGCCCTGATCCAGGCCGGCAAGACCGCGTTCGAGAAGCTCGAACTGGTCGGCGACGAGGCAACGGGCGCGAACATCGTCAAGGTTGCCATCGACGCCCCGCTCAAGCAGATCGCCCTCAACGCCGGCATGGAGCCGGGCGTTGTCGCCGACAAGGTGCGCAACCTGCCGATCGGTTGGGGCCTCAACGCTGCGACCGGTGAGTACGTCGACATGCTCGCCGCCGGAATCAATGACCCGGTGAAGGTCACCCGCTCCGCGCTGCTCAACGCCGCGTCGATCGCCGGGCTGTTCCTCACCACCGAGGCCGTCGTCGCCGACAAGCCGGAGAAAAACGCTGCTCCGGCCGGCGACCAGGGCGGCGGAATGGACTTCTAAGTCCACACCGCTTCACCGCTTCACAGCACAGGGCGTCTCCTCCGGGAGGCGCCCTGTGGTGTTTAAGCCTGTGTTGTTTAAGCCCGTGTTGTGAAGGCCCGTGTTGTATGGCCCGTGTTGTAAGGCCCGTGTCGCTGAGGCCCGTGTAGTGAACCGGTGGCGCTAGCGCAGGAAGAGACGCGCGTTGGCCTGCTCGATCTCGGCGTACTGGTGGCCGGCCTGGTTCAGAGCCAGGTTCAGCCCCTCCGCGCTCTGCGCGACCTGCTGTTGGGTGGCGCGCCAGTCCGAGACCGCGGCCTGGAACGCGGTCGCCGCCTGGCCCGACCACGACCCCTCCAGCGCGGTCAGCTGGGCGATGAGCCCGGCAACCTCGCTCTGGATGCGCCCGATCGTGGCTCGTGCCACGGAGGTGGTGTGGAGCACTGCTTCGCTGTCGACCTGGTAACGGGTCATGGGGATCCTTTCGGCAGGGGGAGATGCCGATCAGACTACGGAACGACTGACGGCCCCTGCCGCCGACTGCCGCTCAGGCGGGGTAAGTCGCCCGTCCGAGCCTCGGGGGAGGAGCCACCGAGGCGCGCCGAGAGGTGAGGCGCGCTAGGAAGTGATGACGGGGGCGACGCGCTGGGGGGCGCTCGGGGAGCACGCCAACGGGAACCAGACCCGGAAGGTCGCACCGCCGCCGGGGGTTTCCACGACCTGCACGGAGCCATTGTGGCTGGCGACGATCGAGGCGACGATCGCCAGACCGAGACCGCTGCCGCCGGTCTCCCGAGCACGGGAGGTGTCGGCCCGCCAGAACCTCTGGAAGATCTTGTCCCTGATCTGCGGAGGGATGCCCTCGCCATGGTCGATGACGGCGATGGAGGCGCGCTGGTTGTGGCGGTCGACCGCGACCTCGAGTTCGACCGGGCTGTCCGCGGGGCTGAAGCGCAGGGCGTTACCCATCAGATTCGTGATGACCTGGCGGATCTTGTTCTCCTCGGCCATCACCACGGCCTGCACGGTGCACGGCTCGGTGAGGGGAGGGTGTTCCGGCGCCGGCGGCGGGACATCCGTCTTCTTGGGTTTGCGGGTGCGCAGACGCGCCAGGGTGGCCCCGGCGAAGGAGACCGAGCCGCCCACCGCTGGGTTCGGCTCTTCGGTCTTCGGTCCTGGTCCGGGGTCAGAGGGCACCTCGCCCGTGGAGTGGGCGAGATCGATGGCGGGGCGTTCGGTGGTGTCCTCGATCTCGGCGGGGATCGGCGTGATGACGGTGATGGTGCGACCGGGGGAGGAGGCCATGGCGTCGAGCGCCGCGTCTCGGGCGAGTGGCATCAGGTCGACCGGTGCGAGGGTCAGCGGCTTCGTCTCGTCGAGCCGGGCCAGTTCCAGCAGGTCCTCCACAAGACCGCCCATGCGGATCGCTTCCTTTTCGATCCGCTCCATGGCCTGTGCGATTTCTTCCGGCGTCTGCAGGGCACCCATCCGGTAGAGCTCGGCGTAACCGCGCACCGAGACGAGGGGAGTGCGCAGCTCGTGGCTGGCATCACCGACGAAACGGCGCATCTGGTCGATGGTGCGCGCCCGGTCCTTGAAGAGGCGGTCAATGCGGCTCAGCATGGTGTTGAGCGATCGGTTGAGGCGCCCGACCTCGGTGTTCGGGGTGGCACCGCCGAGCCGCTGGCTGAAGTCACCGTCGGCGATGGCCGCGGCAGTGCGTTCCACCTCGCGCAGCGGTGCGAAGGTGGTTGTCACGAGAAGCCGGGTGAGCAGGGCTCCCACCAGCACGACGCCGAGCCCGAAGCCCAGGAATATGGTCAGGTAGGTGGCCATCGTGTTCTCGGTCGGCTTCAATGAGACAGCCATGACCAGCGTACCCAGGGTGCCCTGCGGCGAGATCACGAGCGGAACGGCGACCGCCAGAAACTCGGTGTCGTGCGCCGAGTCTTCCAGCGTCATCGTCCGGCCGTCGAGCTCCATCACCGTTTGCAGGTCGAGCGGTCCGGTCACGGTCGGAATCTCACTGCGCGGGACATCCCGCCAGGTGTGGTCCTTGAGGCTGCCGTGTTCGTCGTACAGGGCGACGTAGTAGTCCGAGGAGACCACGGCCGTCGTTCCCTGGCCGAGAGCGGCGGCCGAGTAGCTGTTCGAGGCCGACTGCGCATCGATCTGCAGCTGGGAATCGACCTGCTGGATCACGTACTGGCGCAGCATGGCCATCGTGCCGATGCCGGAGACAAGCAGTCCGAGCGTGAGCATCAGGACCGTGACGCCCGTGATCTTGGAGCGGAGGGAGACGCGGCTCCATCGCTCCGTTAGTGACTGATGCATAGAACGCCAGTGTATGGGCGCAGCCTGTGACTACGCCTTGGCGGCCTTGAGCATGTAGCCGAAGCCGCGCTTGGTCTGGATGAGAGGTTCGGTCGAATGCGCATCCACCTTGCGGCGAAGGTACGAGATGTAGGACTCGACGATGCCGGCGTCGCCGTTGAAGTCGTACTCCCAGACGTGGTCCAGGATCTGAGCCTTCGACAAGACCCGGTTCGGGTTGAGCATCAGGTAGCGCAGGAGCTTGAACTCGGTGGGGCTGAGTTCAATGGGGGCCTCGCCGACCAGGACCTCGTGGGTGTCCTGGTCCATGGTGAGTTCGCCGGCGCGGATGACCGCGTCCTCGTCGGCGTGCATCGTGCGGCGCAAGATCGCCTTGATCCGGGCGACGATCTCGTCGAGGCTGAACGGCTTGGTGACATAGTCGTCGCCGCCGACCGTCAGGCCGGTGATCTTGTCCTCGGTGTCGTCCTTCGCCGTGAGGAAGAGGATCGGGGCCGTGTAGCCGGCGGAGCGCAGGCGCTTCGTCACGCCGAAGCCGTTCATGTCCGGCAACATGACGTCCAGGATGATGAGGTCGGGTTCTTCCTCGAGCACGGCCGAGATCGCCTGGGCGCCGTTTCCGACGGCTCGCACGGCGAAGCCCGCGAAGCGCAGGCTGGTGGTGAGGAGATCCCGGATGTTGGGTTCGTCGTCGACAATAAGAATGCGAGGGCCGTCAGTCATGACCTTAGTATCTGCGCGTTAGCTGGATGTTCGCTGAAAAAGCCCGGCATGCGCACCGGCGGGTACGTTGGCGGGCAGATCACGCACCGCTCGCCTCCCGGATGAGAGCATGGCACTGGACGAACTGCTCGCCGGCGCACCCGACTGAAGGAACTGACATGGACAACGCGACCACTGAACCTGGCCCGACGCTGCCCGACCTGATCCATCCGCTGCGGCTGATAGGCGGGCGACTGTTCGACTTTTCCCGTGAGGTGGCCGTGATGGCCATTGTCAACCGCACGCCGGATTCCTTCTACGACAGGGGGGCGACCTTCGCCCTCGATGAGGCCGTGAAGGCAGCCCGCCGCGCCATCGTGGACGGCGCCGACTGGATCGACATCGGTGGGGCGAAATTCGCGCCCGGCCCGTCGATCCCGATCGAGGAGGAGATCGACCGGGTCGTCCCGGTGATCGAGGCCCTGCGCGGCTCGGGCGTCATCATCTCCGTCGACACCTTCCATCCCGCCGTGGCGCGCGCCAGCCTGGTTGCCGGCGCCCACGTGATCAACGACACCACCGGGGTGCATGATCCGGCCATGGCTGACGTCGTCGCGGACAGCGATGCGACGCTTGTGATCACCCACAGCCTCGCGCCGCCGCGCACGCCGTGGCCCGTGCCCACCTACGGAGACGTGGTGGGTGAGGTCTTGGCCTTCCTGCAGGAACGGGTCGAGCTGGCGCTCGGTCGCGGTGTTCCGGCCTCCCGCATCATCGTCGACCCGGGGCACGACCTGAACAAGAACACCTACCACTCGCTCGAGCTGACCCGGAGGCTTGGCGAGATCACGGCGCTCGGCTACCCGACCTTGGTGGCGGTGTCGAACAAAGACTTCATCGGGGAAACGCTGAACCGGGAGCGGGGCGACCGGGTCGAGGGATCGCTCGCCGCCGCCGTTTACAGCATCCTGCAGGGCGCGCGGATCGTGCGGATGCACGACGTCGTCGCCGCGGTCGACGCCGTGCGGATGACTGAGGCGATCCTGGGCTTCCGCGAACCGGCCTACGCGCGTCACAACCTGGCGTGACGATGCTGGATCGTGACGAGCTGATCATCCGTTACCGGGTGACCGACCGCACCGTGCCGCACCTGCGGGTCAATTTCATCGCGAGCCTCGACGGCGCCGCCACCCGCAAGGGCGTGAGCGGCGGGCTCGGGAATCCCGACGACAAGCTCGTTTTCGTCACCCTGCGGATGCTCTCCGACGTGATCGTGGTCGGCGCGGGCACGGTGCGCGCCGAGGGGTACGGTGGCATCCGCCTGGACGCTGCGGATGCCGAGTGGCGGGTGGGGCAGGGACTCCCGGCGCAGCTGCCGGTCGCCGTCGTGTCCTCGCGGCTGGACCTCGACCTGACCCATCCGCTGTTCGCGGATGCCGCCGTGCGGCCGCTGGTCGTGACTCACGCGGCGTCGCCGCCGCAGCGACGCGCGGAACTCGCCACGGTGGCGGACGTGCTGGTCTGCGGGGAGGACGCCGTGGACCCGCACCGGATGCGGGCCGAACTGGCCCGGCGGGGCCTCCGGCAGATGCTCTGCGAGGGCGGGCCGAACCTGTTCGGCGCGATGATCGAGGCTGACGGCGTCGATGAGCTGTGCCTGAGCGTCAGCCCCGTGCTCGAGGGAGGCCCGGCGGGGCGGATCTCCGCCGGCGCCGCGGCCGTCACCCGGGAGATGTCCCTGCTGCACGTGCTGACCGCCGGCGACATGCTCTTCCTGCGCTACGCCCGCCGGACGGCATCCTGACGCGTCCTCAGACGGCGACGGCCTGCGCGTCCAGGTTCTGCGAGTCGAGGATCGTGTAGGAGTAGCCCTGTTCGGCGAGGAAACGCTGGCGGTTCTGGGCGAAGTCCTGGTCGACGGTGTCGCGGGCCACGAGTGTGTAGAAGTTCGCGGAGAGACCGGACTCCTTCGGCCGCAACAGCCGGCCGAGGCGCTGGGCCTCCTCCTGGCGTGAGCCGAAGGAACCAGAGACTTGGATGGCGACGGTGGCCTCTGGCAGGTCGACCGAGAAATTCGCGACCTTCGACACCACGAGCAGATTCTCCTCGCCGACCCGGAAGGCCTGGTAGAGGCGCTCGCGTTCGTCGACGGGGGTCGCGCCGGTGAGCTTGGGGGCGTTCAGTGCCTCGGCGAGTTCGTCGATCTGGTCGAGGTACTGGCCGATCACAAGGATGCGTTCTCCGGGGTGCTTGGCCACCAGCCGCTTGACGACGTCGAGCTTCGCGGGTGCGGTCGCCGCCATCCGGTAGCGCTCGTCGTCGGCGGCGGCCGCATAGCTGAGCCGTTCGGACTGCGGCAGGTCGATGCGCACCTCGTAGCAGGAGGCCGGGGAGATGAAGCCCTGGGCCTCGATCTCCTTCCAGGGTGCGTCGAACCGCTTGGGCCCGATCAGGCTGAAGACGTCACCCTCGCGGCCGTCCTCGCGCACCAGGGTGGCGGTCAGGCCGAGGCGGCGCCGGGCCTGCAGCTCCGCGGTCAGCTTGAACACGGGGGCGGGCAGCAGGTGCACCTCGTCGTAGATGACGAGGCCCCAGTCCATGGCGTCGAGCAGCTCGAGGTGCGCGTATTCGCCCTTCCGCTTTGCGGTGAGGATCTGGTAGGTCGCGATCGTGACCGGCTTGACCTCCTTGACCTGCCCGGAGTACTCACCGATCTCGTCGGCGGTGAGGGTAGTGCGCTTGAGCAGCTCGTCGCGCCACTGCCGGGCAGAAACGGTATTGGTGACGAGGATGAGTGTGTTGGTCTTGGCTGTGGCCATGGCCCCGGCCCCGACCAGTGTCTTGCCGGCCCCGCAGGGCAGCACGACCACGCCGGAACCGCCGTCGAAGAAGCTGGAGACGGCCTTGTTCTGGTAATCGCGGAGCGCCCAGCCGTCTTCCTTGAGACCGATCGGATGCGGCGTTCCCGGCGTGTAGCCGGCGAGGTCCTCGGCCGGCCAGCCCAGTTTCACCAGTTCTTGCTTGAGTTGGCCGCGGGCCCACGGTTCAACCAGGAACGAGTCCGGCGACGGATGCCCGATCAGAAGGGGTGCGATTCGCCGGGCCCCGGCGATCTCGGTGAGCACGGCCTCGTCGTTGCTCTGCAAAATGAGTTGACCCTCGGCGTCGCGCTCGATGACGAGCCGGCCGTACCGGCCGACCGTCTCGGTGATGTCGACGCTGACAGTCTGCGGGATAGCGAACTTCGAGTACTTTTCGAGCGTGGCCAGCATGTTCGATGCGTCGTGCCCCGCGGCGCGGGCGTTCCACAGACCCAACCGGGTGATGCGGTAGGTGTGGATGTGCTCGGGGGCACGCTCCAGTTCGGCGAAGACGGCCAGGTCGTGGCGCGCATCCTCGGCAAGAGGGTGGGCGACTTCGAGCAAAACCGTACGGTCACTTTGGACGATCAGAGGGCCATCAGACATAGCCGTCAATCCTACGCCCGGTCAGCGTGAACGCACGCACTACGGTGCCGGCGTGATGCTGATGATGCTGGACAGCGGCAGGGTACGCTCGATGTCGGCGCGTCGGTCCCGGGCCCGGAAGCGCCCACCGCCCACACTGGCCGGCTCGAGCAGATAGTCGACCACCACGCCGCCGGGCATGGCGATGCTGACGACGACGGTCTGTTTCGCCTTGATCGCCGAGTCGAGCTGGCGGGCGAGCCAGGCATCCGCGGCCTGACCTTCACCGCCATCGGCGGCCCGCAGCTTCTCGACCAGGGCGACGGCGGGATCGGGGGCGTCCACGGGCAGGGCTCGGGCGCCGCTCTGGTGGCGGCGCAGATGCACGATTTCATGTGTCGCGTCCTCCGCGGCGACGGGGTAGCGCGCATCGCTGAGCGCCCAGAAAACCACGTCGGCGGGGAACCGGCTGGTCAGCCGGCTGCCCTCGGCGGGCACGAGACCGAGCGAGGCGAGCGTCTGGTCCACGGCGATGGTGCTCAACAGGGCCGCATCGTCGGATTGGACATAGGCCTGTGCCGGGGACTCCATCGGGTCGGTCGGCCCGACGCGCACGCGTCCATAGCGGGCGGCGGACTCCCGGATCAGGTAGTCGACGGGCTGTGGGATGCCGGTCAGGGATACGGTGCGCAGGAATTCGAGCAGTGACTCCGCGGTTTCGCCGGCCGCCAGGGCGCGGTTCACGGAGTTGGCGGTGATGCGGTAGCTCAGTGCCAGTTCGCGGCTCTCCACGTCGGCGAGCCCGCGCAGGCGGGTGTCGATCGAGGGGGCGAGCGGGCCGGGAGACACGATCGACAGGTCATTCTGCAGGTACACCGCGCCGCCGGTCGGTGGCAGTGATGCCGCCATGGTCGCGACGGCCGCCTCGAGGTCGCCGGCCAGCACCGCGGCACCGGCCGGGCTCGTGGTTTGGTGGGCGGTGATGCCGATCAGTTCCGCGTCCTCGGCGAACTCGGTGACCCGGTCGTCCATCCACTGGCCGCCGGCCGGGTAGAGCCAGGTCACGAAGCTGCGCAGCACGTCGCCCCAGGACACGCCGGGCCGGCGGGCGAGGATACCGCGCACATCCGGCGGCAGGGCCGCATGCCAGGCGTCGGCGAGGGTCGCCCAGCGGCGGGCGGTGCTCTCCAGCAACCAGGCCTCGCCGGTCTCGGTCTCGTTCCAGTAGCCGTCGGAGTGCACGATGAGCTCGGCTCGGGCCGCGGTCGCGACGAACGCGGGCACGGATTCGATGTCGACGCCCATCACGGCGGCGAGGCGTTTGGTGTCGGGCAGGCCGAGCCCGCCCCGGCTGAGTTCCCTGGCCGGTTCGCGGGCGAGCTCCGTGACCAGTTCGGCGATCGAGGACACCGCGGCGAAGGCGCGCTCCGCCGCCAGGCGGTCGGTGAACCGGGTGTCGGTCTTGTCGACGCTGGCCAGCGCGGCGGGTGCGGGCGTCGAGGCCAGCTCGAGTGCGGTCGGCAGGCCTTGGTCCGGCCAGGTCAGCAGCTGCGCGGCCACCGCCGGGTAGGGGCTGAAACGTCCGTCCGCCAGGCGTGCGAGCATGAGCGAATCCAGTTCGGCGGCTCGGCCGGCGACCTCGGCCACGTCGACGGGCGAACCCGCCAGCTCGGAGAGGCGCTCGGCGAGATTGAACAGCGACGGTGCGGCATCAGTGCCGACCTCCGCTCCCTGGCCGAACTCACCGGCGACGGCGAGGACGGCGAGGGTGGCCCGGTCGAGCCGTGCCAGCACCCGCTGGATCGCCTCCGGCTCGAGGAGAGCCTCGGCCAAGTCGAAGAAATCACGGATGCCGGTGGCCGAGACCGCGCGGATGTCGATCGTGCGACGCAACGTTGCGTCATCAAGCGCCCGAAGGCGCGAAGCGAGTGTGAGCATTGCTACTCCTTATTCTGTCGTGCCTCACGAGCGCGACGCATGCCGGACATCACCATGAGGACGATGATCAGCACGAATCCGAGAGGCAATCCAAACAGCGGCAAAGCAAGCACCGCCGGCCAGACCCCCTGGCCGAAACCGTTGTCCGCCCCGGCCCCGGCCGCCGTGCCGATAATCACGGCAAGAAACGCGAGGATGGACAGACCCACCACACCCGCAACCATGTA
Source organism: Cryobacterium sp. TMT3-29-2 (assembly GCF_004564305.1). Lineage (NCBI taxonomy): Bacteria > Bacillati > Actinomycetota > Actinomycetes > Micrococcales > Microbacteriaceae > Cryobacterium > Cryobacterium sp. TMT3-29-2. Next base: position 11,623 of record NZ_SOGK01000074.1, on the reverse strand, counting down.
AGCAAGGATGCGTTCGAGCCGGCTGGCGGCGTGTGGAGTTTGATTGGTCACAGACTCAAGGATACGGGGCGGGAACCGGTCCGACCGAATAGGCTGGGTGTGGTTGGCGCGCATTCCGCGCGCCCGGAATCCAGCGAGGTCCAGATGCCCACCGGCAAGGTCAAGTTCTACGACGAGGAGAAGGGTTTCGGCTTCATCACCTCTGATGACGGACACGAGGTCTTTCTCCACGCTTCTGCACTGCCCGCCGGAGTCACGGTCAAGGCGGGGACGAAGCTCGAATTCGGCATCGCCGATGGCAAGCGGGGCGCCCAGGCGCTGTCCGTTCGCGTTCTCGAGGCTCCGCCGAGCATGGTCAAGCTCAGCCGCAAGCCGGCTGACGACATGGCAATCATCGTCGAGGACCTCGTGAAACTCCTCGACGGCATCGGATCGAGCCTGCGTCGCGGCCGCTACCCCGACAAGGCCCACAGCCACAAGATCGCGGCCATGCTGCGCAAGGTCGCAGAGGAACTCGATGCCTGAGGCCATCGCGGACGAGCGCCTTCTGGCCGCGGTCGACCAGGCGCGCACCGCCCTGTTGGAGATCACACCGGCCGACAGCATCGGCGAACCACTCGGCCACATTGTCGAGGGCGAGCATGTGCTCTCGCTGCTGTTCGACTGCAACCTGTCCGGGTACCCGGGCTGGCGCTGGACGGTGACCCTCGCCCGCGTGGACGAGGACGCCGAGGTGTCGGTTCTGGAAGCCGAGCTCACTCCGGGTGACGACGCGCTGATCGCACCCGAGTGGGTGCCGTGGTCTGACCGCCTGGCTGACTACCGTACGGCTCAACAGCTCGCCGCGGCCGTGGCCCTGGCTGAAGCGCTGGACGTTGACGACGATGCATCGGAGGACGACGAATCGGACGACGATGACGATGACGACGGCGACGATGACGACGACGACGACGACGACGACGATGACGACGATGACGATGACGATGACGATGACGATGACGATGACGACGACGATGACGACGACGACGACGACGACGACGACGACGATGACGACGACGAGTCGGACGACGACGAAGACCGCGGCGAGGACGTGCTCGACGGGATCGACTTCGGCGAGGGCCTACCGGCGCCGGAACTGCACCCAGGCGAGCCCGAGCAAGCCGAGGCCGAGGCCGATGATGGCAGTCCAGAGCCACCAGTTGACGCCCGCCGCGGCAAGTTCGCCCCGGAGGACGACCGCGAGCACGAGCGCCACTAACCAGCCGCCGGAGCCCGCAAGAAGAGCCTTGCGGGCATCCGTTCGGGCTGGCAGCGGATCTGGCCGACGCTCACTGTCTTTCAGCCAGAGCCGCATTTCGAGGCCTACTTGCCCAAGTTCTGCACCACGAACTCGATGGACCGCACGAGCTGTCGCACGTCAGTGGGTTCAATCGCGGTGAAGGTGGCGACCCGCAACTGGTTGCGGCCGAGCTTGCGGTAGGGCTCGGTGTCGGAGATCCCGTTGGTGCGCAGGATCGCTGCGATCGCTGCGGCATCGATCGCGTCGTCGAAGTCGATCGTTGCGACCACCTGTGAGCGGTGCTCCGGGTTGGCGACATATGGCGTCGCGTAGGACACGCTCTCGGCCCAGTCGTAGAGAACGGATGACGATTCGAGGGTGCGCGTGGACGCCCACGCCAGGCCGCCGTTCCCGTTGATCCAGTCGAGCTGGTTCTCGATTAGAAGGAGTGTGGCCACGGCCGGCGTGTTCAGGGTCTGATTGAGGCGCGAGTTGTCGATCGCATTCTTCAGGCTGAGGAACTCGGGGATGTAGCGGCCGCTCGCGGCGATCTGCTCGACGCGCTCGATCGCGGCGGGGGAGAAGAGGGCCATCCACAGCCCGCCGTCGGAGGCGAGGTTCTTCTGCGGGGCGAAGTAGTAGACATCCGCCTGGTCGGCCTCGTAGTCGATGCCGGCCGCCGCGCTCGTGGCGTCGATCACGGTCAGGGCTCCGGGGTCGGCGACCACGCGGGTGACCGGCGCCATGACTCCGGTCGAGGTCTCGTTCTGGGGCCAGGCGTAGACGTCGACACCCTCGGTCGCCACGAACTCGCTGCGCGAGCCGGCCTGGGCCGCTATCACATCGGGCGCTTCGAGGAAAGGGGCGGCCGCGGCCGCGGCGAACTTGCCGCCGAACTCGCCGAAGACGAGATTCTGACTGCGGCGGAGGATAAGGGAGAACGCGGCGGCGTCCCAGAACGCGGTGGACCCGCCATTGCCGATAATGACTTCATAACCGTCAGGGGCGCGGAGGAGGTCCGCGAGACCGGTGCGCACGCGCCCGACCAAATTCTTAACGGGTGCCTGACGATGGGAAGTACCCATCACGCTCACACCGAACTTCATTAGGTGTTCGAGCTGTTCCGTTCGGACCTTGGACGGGCCGCAGCCGAATCGTCCATCATCGGGCAGAAGTTCCGTGGGAATTATGAGGTTCGACATAGGGCGATTCTAATGGCCGCCCTGGCGGCGATAAGGTTGAGCAGAACGTACCGAGTCGAGAGGAAAGCTGGTCATGACGGATCTGATCGACACCACCGAAATGTACCTCCGCACGATTCTCGACCTCGAAGAGGAGAACATCGTTCCCCTGCGGGCGCGCATCTCCGAGCGCCTCGGGCACTCCGGTCCGACCGTGTCGCAGACCGTGGCCCGGATGGAACGGGACGGCCTGGTGGTCGTCTCGGGTGACCGTCACCTCGAGCTCACCGTTGACGGGCGCAGCAAGGCCGTGCACGTGATGCGGAAGCATCGCCTGGCGGAACGACTGCTGAGCGATGTCATCGGTCTCGAGTGGGAATTCGTGCACGACGAAGCATGCCGGTGGGAGCATGTGATGAGCGAGCGGGTCGAGCGCAAAATCCTGGAGATGCTCGGCCATCCGACCGAGTCGCCGTATGGCAACCCGATTCCAGGACTCGATGAGCTGGGCGATTCGCCGGCCGTCGCTTTCATGTCCGGGGTGACGAGCCTCGTCGATCTGGTCGCCGCGTCCGCGGGTCCGGTCACCGCCGTGGTGCGGCGTCTGGGCGAACCCGTGCAGGTCGACCCCGAACTTCTGGCCCAGCTGAAGAACTCTGGTGTGCTCCCCGGCAACTCGGGGGTTTTCTCCGCCGTGGGTTCCTATGTGCTCGTGCAGGTGCCGGGGTTCGAGGGCGGTCTCGAACTGCCCAACGAGGTCGCCGGCCACATCTTCGTCGCCACGCCGCTCTCCGCCGCGTAGCCGCCCTCCCGGCACGGCTCAGCCGTCGAAATTCGACCCTCGACACCGGATATTTTGTTACCAATCTGTTAGAAAAGTCGGTCTTCAGCGTGACAAGTAGTTGAACGTCACGTAACTTGGAGGCGTCCACAGGTCAAATTCCGGCCGACGGACACGGATCAAGACGCCTTTCTTTCCCGTCTCTTGCTTCGTTCCTCACACACGCGATGAGCGCAGTGGACGGGGCAACTACCTAGTGTTGTCGAGGCGCCGGAGGTAATTACTTTGGCCGAATTAGGTAAGAAACTGTTCCGTCGAGCCCCGAACTCGACATCCATCAGCACCGCTTCCAGAACCAACGATCACGAACATACTGAGCTCAGCCACTATCGAGCCGCCCGTGCTCGTCCCACCCCGAGGTCACGCCGCCGCGGCGCCGTGGCGAACATCGTCTTCATGACACTCGCCGGCGGCCTCGTCGCGACCATGGCCATTCCGGCCTATGCGTTCGCTCCGACGGAGGATGAGTACGCGTCCACGGCCTCGAACGAGCTGACCGAGTCGGGTGCGCAGACCGTGGAGGTCGCTGCCGCGGCCGATACCGTCAGCGTCTCGCGCGACGGGTTCACGGCCACCACTCCTGAGGAGCTGGCCGCGGCAGCGGCGGCCGCCGCTGCCGCGGTTGCCTCGGCCGAGGCGGCCGCCGCCGAGGAGCGCCGCCAGGAGGCCGCGGCGGCGATGACCTCCTACGCCGCGTCGTATTCCGGTCCGTCGTCGGCCGACTACCTGGCGGCACCAGCCCACTCGAGTTTCGACCTGGCATCCGTCTACGGCGTCGCCTCGGGTTACCAGGGTGTTCCGTATGTCTACGGCGGGGCCACCCCGGCCGGCTTCGACTGCTCCGGGTTCGTCATGTACGTCTACGCGCAGTTCGGCATCTCGCTGCCGCACTCGTCAACCGGGCAGGGCGCGGCCGGCACCCGCATCCCCGAATCGGAGGCTCAGCCGGGCGACCTCGTCATCATGGACGGCCACGACGGGTTCTACGCCGGCAACGGCAACATCCTGCATGCGCCGTACGAGGGGGCGTCCGTGCGCGTGCAGCCGATTTGGACCAGCTCGTACTACATCGTGCGGATCGGCGGCTGAGCCCGACCGATCCCCAGATGAATGTTTCGTAACACCTAGCACATTCGGCGTCCCGCTCTTAGCAGGGGCGCCGAATGTGGGTTAACCTATAGCTCTGATGTTCTGTGAGTCTTCGGGAGAGCCCATGCGCGAGCGGCGCACGATCCACACCATGGATGTGCGCTGCCGCTCCGCGTTGGGGCAGAGCAGTCGAGCAAACCTGAGTTGCGCGTGTCTGGGACACGGTGTGACCGGTAGGGCGTTGTCATTGTGACGGCGCTCTTTTTGTTTGCCTGTTCGCTCCTTCTTGCCGATTGTCGTAGTTCGAATGGCTGGAAGCCGTCCAGCCCTTTTCGAAAGGGAACGCATGCGCACACTGGTCCTCAATGCGGGATATGAGCCCCTCGCCGTGGTGTCTTTCAAACGAGCACTCGTGCTGGTGATGAATCACAAGGCAACGATCGTGCAGTCCGACCAGGGGCATCCGATCTACGCCGCCTCCGGTTCCTGGGAACGGCCGAGCGTCATCCTGCTCACGCGCTATGTGCGCATCCCGCGGTCCCGGGCCGTGCCGGTCAGCCGGCGGGGCGTGCTGCGTCGGGACGAGCACCGCTGCGGGTACTGCGGCAAGACGGCCAGCACGATCGACCACGTGCAGCCTCGGTCGCGAGGAGGGCGGGACACCTGGGACAACCTCGTGGCCTGCTGCCTGCGCTGCAACAACCTCAAGAGCGACCGCACGCCGGCCGAGATGGGCTGGAAACTCCTGTTCCACCCAGGGTTGCCGGTCGGTACGACCTGGGTGGTGCGCGGCGCCGAGCGACCGCTGCCGCAGTGGGACGAGTTCCTGGCTCCCGCGGCCTGAGTGAGAAATATAACGGAGATGTAACGCCAGAAAGTGACTTACTGGTCGCCGTCGCCTAAGATTGAAGGGCGCCGAACCCCGATCTTGGTGCGTTAGAGGATCATCTTTTGCCCCAATCCGGCCCACCCGGCACTTCTGGTTCGCCAGAGGCCCCGAATTCGGTTCCCACGCGCCGCGAACTGCGTGCGCAGCGCGAGGCGGCAGAGAACCCAGTCGACGTCACCGTGAACATTCCGGTGGGCGTGAACGCGTCGGCTGCCGTGCCCGTTCCGGTGGCGATTGTAGAAACTCCGATGTCGGATTCCGACCTGGCCTCCATCGTGACCCGGAGCAACCGGCTCAATCCGGTCGCGCCGCCGCGAGCGGTTCCGGCAGTCAGTCGCCCGGTGCCTCGGTCGCGCCGCCGGCGCCCGTTGAAGATCGCCGTAACCCTGCTGGCCATCCCCGGACTGTTCCTCACCGCCGGACTTCCGGCCTATGCGTTCGCCCCCGGCGCGGACGACACCGTCACCGCGACCGCGCGGGAAGTCGATGCGCAGGGTGTCACGGTGGCCAATGGCGCCGCAGCCATCACCGTGGCCCGCGACGGCTTCTCGGCGACCACCAGCGAGGAACTCGCCGAGCGGGATGCCGAGGCCAAGCGCGTGCTGGCTGCTCAGCAGTCCGCTGAGGCTGCTCGTTCGGCCGCATCGGACTTCGCCGTCTACAGCGTGCGCGCCAAGGGCGACGACTATCCCTGGTACGACCGCGCCACCGACACCCAGGGTGGCGGGCTGTCTCCGCTCGGCTACTATTACCGCGAATGTGTCGACTTCGTGGCGTGGCGGCTCAACCGCGACGCCGGCTCCACCGGCTCCCCGTGGACCTGGACCTGGAGCAAGCTCACCCCCGGCGGCGGCAACGCGAGCGCTTGGGCCAGCGCCTGGGCCGATCACGGCTGGGCCACCGGCGACACTCCCGTCGTCGGCGCCGTCGCCTGGTTCAATTACAACCACGTGGCCTATGTGCAGTCGGTCAACAGCGACGGTTCGGTCATCCTCGAGGAATACAACTGGAACAGCAGCCACGCCTACCACACGCGCACCGTGTCGGCCAGTGAGGTTCCACTCTTCTTGTACCCGCCGGCGTAGTCCCGTTCGGGTTCGCTCGGGGCGGGCGTCGCGGCGCACCCTGTGACAGGGGCGCACGTGCAAGAACGTGCGCAGCGCTCTGTAGCGTACGCCGGAAGAAGGCGGGATGCGCTGCGGTGTCGACGAGCAACCGCTAAACTCGTGGGGCCAGCCTCTGTAGCTCAACGGAAGAGCAGTTCCGTCCTAAGGAAACGGTTGGGGGTTCGAATCCCTCCAGGGGCACCACGAGTCAGCTGCCGATGGCGGCTGACCACCGCCTCGCCCTATCGTCGACATGTTGTTCGACGTGTTCTCCCGGGGCGACCGGCGTACCTACTTTAAGACGGGAAATTTCGCTTTTCGTCACGGAATCCGTGGGACTGGCGTGATCTGCTCGGTCGGCTTGAATTCCGTTCCGGAGTGAACGAAACTGATCGGATTCACTCAGCGGCGCCGCAATAGCTGCGCGCGCGAATTGACCGCTGGCGAAGCCGAGGAGAGCACCCATGTTCACAAACCGCACGCGCGAAAAGAGCGAGCGGGCACCGGCGCCCGACGACGCCCGCAAACCCGATTCGCTGGGCGAGATCGCCAAGCCGTCCTGGAAGTATGTGCTGCGCAAGACCCTGCGGGAGTTCACGGCCGATCAGTGCCCCGACCTCGCTGCTGCCCTCACCTACTACGCCGTGCTGTCGATCTTCCCCGCACTGATCGCCCTCGTCTCGCTCCTGGGAGTGTTCGGTCAGGGGGAGAACTCGACGAATGCGATCCTCTCACTCGTCGACGAGATAGCTCCGGGCGGCACGGTCGACACCCTGCGCGGCCCGATCGAGCAGTTCAGCTCGTCGGAGGCCGCGGGCGTCGCCCTCGTAGCGGGCATCCTGCTGGCACTGTGGTCGGCATCCGGGTATGTGGGCGCGTTCAGCCGGGCCATGAACCGCATTTACGAGATTGACGAGGGCCGGCCGTTCTGGAAGCTGCGCCCGATGCAGCTAGGCGTGACCGTGGTGTGCATTCTGCTCATCCTGGTGGCGCTCGTCGTTCTGATCGTGTCGGGTCCGGTCACCGACGCGCTCGGCAGCGCACTCGGGTTGGGGCCGGTGGTGCAGCTCGTCTGGTCCGTCATCAAGTGGCCCATCCTGGCGGTAGCCGCCGTACTGATCATCGCCATCCTGTATTACGCGACCCCCAACGCTCAGCAGCCCAAGTTCCGCTGGGTCAGCCTGGGCGCCCTACTCGCGCTTCTCGCCCTGGTGATCTCCTCGGTCCTGTTCGGCCTCTACGTCACCAATTTCTCCAGCTACGACCGCACGTATGGTTCCTTGGCCGGCATCGTGGTGTTCCTGCTGTGGCTGTGGATAGCCAACCTCGCCCTGCTTCTCGGCGCCGAATTCGATGCCGAGCTGGAACGGGGCCGTCAGCTGCAGGCGGGCATCGTCGCCGAAGAGGAGCTTCAGCTGCCGCCGCGGGACACCCGCAAGAGCGACAAGGCCGCCGTTAAGGACCGTGAGGACGTCACGCTCGGCCGACGTTTGCGGCTGAGCAGACGAACGCGTGACGACAGCAAGTCGAAGAGAAAATAGGCCGGCACTGTTGACCCGTGGCTCGGACGGTGTCAATCAGACGATCATCCGGGCCCTTTCAGGCTCGGCGACGGATCGGTCGGCCGGTTCGCCGAGGCCTTCCGGTCACGCGGTGCACGCCTCAGCGGCTAGCGTCGATGTATACGATCACATCGCTCCGGTCGTCTCCGATGATGCACACGTCCCGGAGACCACCTCGACTGGAGTGCCTCATGATTTCCCCCCGCATCGCGTTCGTCGACGTCGACGGAACCCTGATGGAGACCGGCTCGGCGATCGCGGAGTCGGCGATCGACGCGGTGCGCGCCGCACGGCGCAACCGGCACCTGGTGTACCTCAGCACCGGGCGGGCGTCGGTGGAGATCTACCCGGCGATCCGCGACATCGGATTCGACGGTGTCATCAGCTCCGGCGGCGGATTCGCCGAGATCGGCGATGAGCTTGTGATCGAACGCACCATGCCCGAAGCGGCCGTGGCCCGGATGATCGGCTTCTACGAGGAGTCCGGGTACGACTTCTACCTGCAGTCCTTCGACGAGCTGTACCCGAGCCCGGGCGTGCATGACCGCTTCGCGGAGTACTACGCCTCCGACGAGAAACGGAAGGTGGGAGCCGGGTCTGAGGGGGCATCCGTCACCGGCGCCGTCGCACACCCGGCACTGAAGGCCTTCGCCGATGTGCGCCCGTACAGTCTCGCGGGAATCGCGAAGTCGGTGTTCCTCGCCGGCGACCTCCGGGCGTACGATCGGGTGTCGGACGCGCTCAGCGGCGAATTCCATGTCATCACCGGCACCATCCCGCACATGGGTCACGGCAGCGGCGAGGTGACGCTGAGCGGCGTGAACAAGGGCTCCACGATCTTGCGGCTGCTTGACCGGCTCGGCCTCGACGCGGCATCCGCCCTCGGTATCGGGGACAGCAGCAACGACATCGAGATGCTGCAGGTCTGCGGGGTCGGCATCGCCATGGGCAACGCCACGGATGCCGTCAAGGCCCACGCCGACGAGGTCACCACCTCGGTACAGGCCGACGGCGTCTGGCACGCCTTCCGCCGGCACGGGTTGATCTGACCGACGGCATCCCCGGGGGGCGGCGGCATCGGGGTTCCCATAACCGGACACCTCTCCGTTACCTTCGGGTTCTAAACTGGTGGCGCGGTGGCTGGCACCGCGACCCGGACGAGGAGCCTCCGTGACCCTGACCCCGATTCAGCCCGGCCAGGCCGTGCTCGAGGCCGGACACCGCGCGGCGCCGGCCCGCACCCTTGTCGACATCCTGCTCGAGACGGCCGACCGGCATCCGGGCGCGCTCGCCCTCGAAGACGTCGACGGGGCGATCAACTACCGGGATCTGGTGCGCCTGGTCACCGAGCAGGCGGAACAGCTCAGTCACCGCGGGGTGCGCCGCGGCGACACCGTCGGCATTCGGATCCCGTCGGGAACCCGGGAGCTGTACCTGTCCATCCTGGCGACCCTCCTGGTCGGCGCCTCCTACGTGCCGGTCGACGCGGACGACCCCGAGGAACGCGCCCGGCTCGTCTTCGGCGAGGCCCGTGTCGTGGGTGTGATCGGGCCGCAGGGAGTGTTCGAGGTGCGCAGCGGCATCGACGCCGAGATGTTCGCCGAGCGGATGCTGGCGCCCGGCGACGACCTGGCCCTCGCCGGCACGGTCGGGGCCATGCCTGCTCCCGACGACGATGCCTGGGTGATCTTCACGTCCGGGTCCACCGGGGTGCCCAAGGGTGTGGCGGTAACCCACCGCTCCGCCGCCGCGTTCGTCGACGCGGAGGCCGACCTGTTCCTCCGGGCCGACCCGATCGGGCCCGCGGACCGGGTGCTGGCCGGCCTGTCCGTGGCCTTCGACGCCTCCTGCGAGGAGATGTGGCTGGCCTGGCGGAACGGCGCCTGCCTCGTCTCGGCGCCGCGCTCACTGGTGCGTTCGGGCGTCGACCTCGGCCCGTGGCTGATCCAGCACGGCGTGACCGTGGTGTCGACCGTGCCGACCCTCGCGGCCCTGTGGCCGGAGGAATCGCTGGAGCAGGTGCGGTTGCTGATCTTCGGCGGCGAGGCCTGCCCGCCCGAGCTCGCCGCCCGCCTCACCGTGCGCGGCCGGGAGGTCTGGAACACGTACGGCCCGACCGAGGCCACCGTCGTCGCCTGCGCCGCCCTGCTCGACGGCCGGGGGCCGGTGCGGATCGGGCTTCCCCTCGCCGGCTGGAACCTCGCCGTGGTGGATGCCGACGGCGTCCGGGTGGCCCCCGGCGAGACCGGGGAACTGATCATCGGCGGGGTCGGACTGGCCCGCTACCTCGACGCCGGCAAGGACGACGAGAAGTACGCCCCCCACACCGAGCTCGGCTGGCATCGCGCCTACCGCAGCGGCGACCTGGTGCGCTTCGAACCGGAGGGTCTCGTGTTCGTCGGCCGGGCCGACGACCAGGTCAAGCTCGGCGGTCGCCGCATCGAACTCGGCGAGGTCGAGGCTGCCCTGCGCGCGCTCCCGGGGGTGGCCGGAGCGGCCGCGGTCGTGCAGAGAACCCCGGCCGGCAACCAGATCCTGGTCGGCTACCTCTCCCAGGGCGAGGGGACCGTCTTCGATCGGACGGCTGCCAACATCCGTCTGCGGGAAGAGCTGCCGGCCGCGCTCGTGCCTCTGCTGCACGTCGTCGACGAGCTGCCCACGCGTACTTCCGGCAAGGTGGACCGCGGCGCCCTACCCTGGCCGCTTCCGGCCACGGGCGGTGAGCAGGCCGAGGCCTTCACGCCGACGGCGGCGTGGCTCGCCTCCGGCTGGGCCGCCATCCTCGGGGTGCCCGCCGGCGGCCCCGACGCCGACTTCTTCGCCCACGGCGGCGGGTCGCTCTCCGCGGCCCAGTTCGTGTCCACCGTCCGCGAGCGGTTCCCCGACACCCGCGTCTCCGACATCTACGACTACCCCCGGATCGGTTCCCTCGCCGACGAGCTCGACGGCCGCGCGCCCGCGGCGCCGAGCATCGTGCGGGAGGTTCTGCCGGTGCCCCGGCGCAGCCGCCTGGCCCTCACCCTGTTGGGCGTGCCGCTGCACGTGCTGGTCGGCGCACGCTGGCTGGTCTACCTCTCGGCGGCGAACAATCTGCTCGCCGGCTGGGCCGGTGCCTCCTTCGCCCCCACGATCTCCTGGTGGTGGGTGGCGCTCGGGTTCGTGCTCTTCGTCACCCCGCCCGGCAAGATGGCCATCTCCGTCGTCGCCGCCCGGCTGCTGCTTCGCGGAGTGGAACCGGGCGATTATCCGCGCGGGGGGTCGGTGCACCTGCGGCTCTGGCTCGCCGAGCAGGTCGCACTTCTCTCGGATGCCGTGAGCCTGGCCGGCGCTCCGTGGATCAGCTATTACGCCAGGGCCCTCGGCGCCCGCATCGGCACCGACGTCGACCTGCACTCCCTGCCGCCGGTCACCGGGATGCTGGACATCGGCGCGGGCGCGGCCATCGAACCCGAGACCGACCTGTCCGGCTACTGGATCGACGGCGACGTGCTGCGGATCGGGCCGGTTCGGATCGGCACGGGCGCCACGGTCGGCTCCCGCAGCGCCCTGCTCGGCGGCGCCGACATCGGGCGTGACGCCGTGATCGAGCCCGGCTCGGCCGTCTCCGGGCCGGTGCCGCCGGGCGAGCGCTGGGCCGGTTCCCCGGCTGCCCGAGTGGGCGCAGCCCGAGGCTCCT
>NZ_SOGK01000119.1:0-49255 GCF_004564305.1 Cryobacterium sp. TMT3-29-2 | reverse complement strand
GTCGGCAAATTTGATGGACTCCTCGGCTGCGTAGAGCAACGAAACGAGAGTTTCGAAGTGATGGAAATCGGCGGCGGTTTTCGCTGGACCACCTTCACAGCACTTCGCGAGGTGGTCACGCACTTGGCATCAAGGGCAGAGTCCGGATCTCCACGGCCGGTGAACGCATGACCGTGCTCACTCCTGTGCTTGATCCGATGAATGGTCTCGATAACCGGCCGGCGTTGCCAAAGTCTGCCGCGCGCGGCAGTGAACTGCAGTTCTCAGCCGACCTAACTGAAGTCATCGCCATTTGGGTCGCGGAGATCGCCGTGCACGATTCGAAACGATCCTCGTAGACCTTGTTCAGCCCCGGCGAATTTTGCGTATGGGTCATTATTTTTCGCGGAAGTCTTGATCGCGGTCGCGGTCGTCGACATGGGCGTCGATAGTTAGGGTTTTGGTGCAGAGCACGCCTCGTAGTGGGTCGCATTCGTCAACGTCGGCTACTTCATCAGCTGGGTCTGGCGAAGTCAGGAACGCGCGGTCACGAAAGCAACGACGACCACTGGGCAATCCCGGTGCATCAGACGGCCTTATGGTGCCGGCCGACACGGTGCACCCTGTGTCGACAGCTGAAGATGGTCGTGCCTTCAGCGGTACCACCGATCAGATTCTGATCACCGCCCGCCTCAACCCGCAGGAAGTGGATATGTCCGGATTTCTAAAGTTTGCCTGGCGGGCTGCAGCTGGGCCCGCTCAGGCGGGCACGATGCCCTCAGCGCGGGGCGGGCGTAATTGGTCTGAGGTCGCGATGAAAAAATTGTGGAGCGTCAGTGTCAGGCGTCGCGTTCGCCAATGAGTCTGCCCAACGACGGAAAGGTTGTAGTCGGGGTCAGGAGGGCACTCGCGGATACTTCTATATCGGGTCACGAAGCCAGCGATACCCTCGACCTTTTGATGCATGGCGCATCCTCGCTCACGCGTGTTGTCGAAGCCGGAATTTTGTTAGCTGATAGCAATCAACACCTTCACGTTGTCGCCTCTTCGAAGGAGAGAAGCGGTGACGTCGAGGAAGCGCAGTTGGGCTTTGAACAGGGGCCGTGCCTGGTGGCGTTTCGAACCGGTGAAACTTTGGATGTGCCCCACATCGCTGCATCTTGGCGCGCTTGGCCTACGTTCGCTGCCATCGCCGAAGCCCGCGGGTTCCAGGCGGCGCACCTGGTCCCCTTACGTCTCCGGGGACACATCCTCGGAGTGTTGTGTCTCTTTTTGGAGGAGTTTGGCCCAATGAATGACAAAGATGCTGCGTCGATCGAAGCCTTGGTCCGTGTCGCGACGGCCAACCTCGACGAGGAATTGCAGCAAGCACTCGACGCTCGGGTGACGATAGAGCTCGCCAAAGGGGTCCTCGCTCAGCAGTATGGCGTGCCAATGGGCGTCGCGTTCTCACTCTTGCGCGCTCATGCGCGGAAGACGGATAGGCGGCTGAGCGAAATCGCCAGGAAAATTGTGGATAGTCGAGGCAGGTTTAGATGATTTTGAAGACCGTTCGGATGTGTCTTGGTCACGCCCCTCTACAGGGTGTGTTTTCTACGGCAAGAGTGGCGCCGGATTGGGTCAGCGGCGAGTGCTGTGGGCATGTCACTTCTACCGGCATCGGGTCCAGATCGACCGGTGACAAGCTTTTGCCCCTCTCCTTCCGTGAGCCCGGGCATTCCAGCTGCGGAGGCCTCCTGTGTGGCGTAGTGGAATCTGATGCTGGCTTTCGAAGCGGAATAGTGTGGTGACGCCATTGTTCGAGGCAACCGATCAGCGGAAGCTGATGCAGAGCATGGCTTCGGGCAGTCAAGCTGCGTTCGGCCTGATCTACGATCAGTTGTGTGTTCCGACGTTTGCGATCTGCAATCACTATCTGAAGTCCTCGGCCGCGGTCGACGAGGCCATGTGTGGCCTGTGGCTGTACGTTTGGCAACATGCGGCCCTGTTGTCGGGGCTTGAAGGCTCGCCTTGGTCGATCATCATTGGGACAGCGGAGCGCCACGCCGAGTATTACGCTCAGGCAGAGCGCCTAGCCCGAACGTCATTCAAAGTAGCGCAGGATGCAAAAAGATAGCGTGACCGCGGCGCTCACCCGCCCTGGCTCCATCGGAGCACGCACCACCAGCCCCGTAGCCCAGAACTGAAAACTAGGATACCCAGTTGCATGAGTGGAAGACTGGCCCTTGGGCGTTCCGACATGGATCGAGACGCTCACCTTCAGTTCAGCCGACTGACTCAACCCGAAAGGCCTGCGATGACCGACGCGCACGACGCCGCAGAGCTCCTCCCGCTGCTCCTCGAGCAGGAACGCATCCTTCAGTTCGACTCCTTCGACGTGGACGACGCCTGGGCCGTCGGGTCGCGGCTGGTCGAACTCGGCAACGACCGCAAGCATCCGATCGCCGTGTCGATCACGTTCGGCGACCAGCGCGTCTTCCATGCCGCGCTACCGGGCGCCTGCGCCGACAACGACGCCTGGCTCGAGAACAAGTTCCGGGTGGTGCGGCGCTTCGCCAGCTCCTCCTTCGCCGTGGGCACGCGCTTCCGGGCGAACTCCCGCGACTTCCGCACCGAGTCGAACCTCGACCCGAACACGCACGCCGCGCACGGCGGAGCCTTCCCGCTGCGCGTGCGAGGCTCGCTCATCGGCGTCGTCGGCGTCTCCGGGCTGGCCCAGCGCGAGGACCACGACCTCGTCGTCGAGGTTCTCGAGGAACACCGCAGCACCCACGGCTGACCGGCACTCGGCCTGCCCGCACCCCGACCGACGCCCGGCTGACCTGCAGCGCCCCGGGCCCGGATGTGAAAGTCTGGACCGAAGCCTCCGACCTGCTTCCGCTGGAGTATCCGTGACCGCCGCACCCACCCGTTCGATCCCGCCGTCCGACGCAGGAATGCCCGACGACCGCATCACCCTGCGGTTCATGGCCGTTCCCGCCGACGTCGCAGCCTCGGGTTCAACCGTCGCCGCCGGCAGCGTGCTCGAGTGGATCGACAAGGCGGCCTATGCTTGCGCGGTGGGCTGGAGCGCCTCCGACACGGTCACCGCGTACGTCGGTAACGTGCATTTCACCCGGCCGATCCGCTCCGGCAACCTGGTCGAGGTGCACGCCCGCATCATCCACACCGGGCGCACAAGCATGCATGTGCTCGTCACGGTCGAGACCACGGATGTCCGGGCCCGGGAATACAGTCCGGCCACCCATTGCATCCTCGTCTTCGTCGCCGTCGATGACGCCGGCAAGCCGCACGAGGTGCCGACGTGGGCACCCCACTCCGACGTCGATCGGGAATTGCAGCAGAACGCGACGGCTCGGCTCGAGCCACGCAAGCGCATCCAAACGGTTATGCGTTCACAGGAATATACCGATGACGGCACGACGCCGCGCACGGTGTTCCGTTTCCTGGCGGCTCCCGCCGACGCGAACTGGGGCGGCAACGCCCACGGTGGCACCGTGATGCGATGGATCGATGAGGCCGCGTTCGCCACAGCTGCGGCCTGGAGCTCCGAGTCGGCCGTGGCCGTCTACTCGGGTGGCATCCACTTCTACCGGCCGATCCAGATCGGTCACATAGTCGAGGTGGATGCTCGGCTCATCCACACCGGCAAGCGCAGCATGCACATCAGCATCCGGGTGCGCTCCGGCAGCCCGCGCACGCCGCACGATCTGCAGCTCACGACGCAGTGCATGAGCATTTTCGTAGCGATCGGGGCCGACGGGCACGCCGAGCCGGTGGCACCGCTGACGCTGATCACCGCGGAGGACAAGCGGCTCGACCAACACGCCCGTGACTTGATGGAACTCCGCGCGCCGCTGGTCATGATGCCCGTCGACCACCTGCACCTGCCCTAGCCGACCCGCGCCTGCCGTCGCGAAGCTGCGCCTGCCGTCGCGAAGCTGCGCCTGCCCTCGCGAAGCTGCGCCCGCCCTAGCCGATCGAGCCCTCGCTACCCGAACGAGCCCTCGCTACCCGAACGAATTCGACGGAGATTTTGCTCTAGACAGTGTGTTTTGGAGCGAAAGAGCGCTCTCATGCGAAAATCTCCGTCGAATTGGTTCGGCGGCGGATGAGGTGGGACACGTGCGGGGATGCGGCGGGCCCACGGATGACTCCGGCGGGTCAGCCCTGGGTGTTGTGCGCGCGCTCGGCAGCGGCTTCCAGAGCGGCGCGGTCGCTCTTGGGCAGCCGCGCGACGTAGGCACGCTTGAGTTCGGCCCAGCGGGGCATCGACACCTGGTTGGCAGGTGCCTGCTCGGCCTGCTCGGCGGAGTCGGCGCGGTCGGCCATGATGCTCAGCCTCGCCCGTTGTCTGACGCGGTGGTCTGCCCGGACTGGCGCGACAGGAATTCGCGCTTCAGGGCCGCCCAGCGAAGCTGGGAAACGTAGTGGGTAACGGTAGATCCGGTTGTATCGGCCATAGGTCTCTCAGTCTCAAACGTGGTCTGAACGGCACGCCGCTGAGCCTGGTTCAATGAAGGAGCGATCGAGATTGACACGGTTGAACATCGGGATCTGTCACGGTTGGGCATCGAGATGAGTACCGACCCACCACCATCAGTGGACGGGATCGCAGTTGGACCAGTGTACCGCGTCGCCCGTGAGCCCCACCAGCCGCAGCCCGGCATCCGCCCAGACGCTCGGACTAGAGTCGACCGGATGCAACCGCCTCTCCCTTCCGTCGGAACCACCGCCTCGACCCAAGCTGCGCCGGGGAACATCGTGGAGCCAACGCCGTTCACGGGCTTCGTGCAGGTTCGCGGGGCGCGGGAGAACAACCTCCGCAATGTGGATGTCGATGTTCCCCGGGACGCCATCGTCGCCTTCACCGGGGTCTCCGGATCCGGAAAGTCGTCACTCGCATTCGGCACCATCTTCGCGGAAGCCCAGCGCCGCTTCCTGGAGTCCGTTGCGCCCTACGCCCGCCGCCTGATCCAGCAGGGCCACACCCCTCAGGTCGACGAGATCGCCGGGCTGCCGCCGGCCGTCGCCCTGCAGCAGCGCCGGGGCGCCCCCAGCTCCCGGTCGAGCGTCGGCACCCTGACCACCCTGTCCAACTCGCTGCGGATGCTGTACTCCCGAGCCGGCATTTACCCGACGGATGCCCCGCGCCTCGAGTCGGACTCCTTCTCCCCCAACACCGTGGCCGGCGCCTGCCCGCGGTGCCACGGCCTCGGCACGGCGCACACCGTGACCGAGGCAACCCTCGTGCCGGACCCGACCCTGAGCATCCGTGACGGCGCCATCGCGGCCTGGCCGGGCGCTTGGCAGGGCAAGAACCTTCGGGACATCCTGATCACCCTCGGTTACGACGTGGACACCGCCTGGCGGGACCTGCCGCGTGAGGCGCGGGACTGGATCCTCTTCACGGAGGAGCAGCCCGTGGTGGAGGTCACCCCGCAGCGCGACCGGATCGCCAAGCCGTACCAGGGCCGATTCTGGAGCGCCAAGAGCTACGTGCTGCACACCCTGGCCGACTCGAAGAGCCAGAGCCAGCGGGAACGCGCGTTGCGTTTCGTTGAATCCGGCCCGTGCCCGCTGTGCGACGGCAGCGGCCTCACTCCCGCGGCCCTGGCGGTCACCGTGGCCGGCCGGTCGATCGCCGAGCTCAACCTGCTGCCCTTGACCGGGCTCGCCGAACTGCTACGGCCGACGCTTCTGCCGGGTGCCGGCGATGGCCCCGCGGAGCCCGGTGCTGCCCCTGGTGCCGGAGACCCGCACGCCGCCGAGCCCACGGAGGCCGCGATCACCCTCACCCGGGACCTGCTCGCCCGCATCGAGGTGCTGCTCGAGCTCGGCCTGGGCTACCTGAGCCTCGGGCGCGCGACGCCCACCCTCTCCCCCGGCGAGATGCAGCGCCTCCGCATCGCCACCCAGCTGCGTTCGGGACTGTTCGGCGTGATCTACGTGCTCGACGAACCCTCGGCCGGGCTGCACCCGGCCGACGCCGAACCGCTGCTGCTGGTGCTGGAGCAGCTGAAGGCATCCGGCAATTCGGTGTTCGTCGTCGAACACAATATGGACATCGTGCGACGGGCCGACTGGGTCGTCGACGTTGGGCCGCTGGCCGGGGCCGGCGGCGGCGCCGTGCTCTACAGCGGTCCGATCGCCGGTCTGGCCGACGTGCCGGAGTCGGTCACCCGGCAGTTCCTGTTCCCGTCCGCGCCGGAAGGGGAACCGGAAGCGGAACCGGTCCCGACCGCGCCGGAAGCGGAACCGGAAGCGGAACCGGTCCCGACCGAGCCGGAAGCGGAGCCGGTGCCGACCGCGCCGGAGGCGCCCCGGCCCGACGCCCTGCGCACGCCCGATCGCTGGCTGGGGCTGCACGGCGTCACCCGGCACAATCTCCGCGGCGTCGACGCGACCTTCCCCCTCGGCGTACTGACGGCGGTGACCGGGGTGTCCGGTTCGGGCAAGTCCACCCTGGTCAGTCAGGTACTGGCGGATGCGGTGCGGCTCGCCCTGCATCCGGACGCCGACGCATCCGTTGCCTCGGAGCCAGACGAAGACGCCGACGCCGCAGACGAGAAATCCGGCGTCGCCGAGCCGCGCGCGCGGGTCGACCGGATCAGCGGGCTGGAGGCCGTGGGCCGGCTGGTGCGCGTGGACCAGAAACCCATCGGCCGCACCCCGCGCTCCAACCTGGCGACCTACACGGGACTGTTCGACGCGGTGCGCGCGACCTTCGCAGCCACCGAGGGGGCGCGCAGCCGCGGCTACGGCGCCGGGCGGTTCTCCTTCAACGTGGCCGGTGGCCGTTGCGAGACCTGTCTCGGCGAGGGCTCGGTGAGCGTCGGTCTGCTCTTCCTGCCCGGCAGTTACACGCCCTGCCCGGCCTGCCAGGGCTCGCGCTATAACCCGGAGACCCTCGAGGTGACCTACCAGGGCAAGTCGATCGCGGAGGTGCTCGGCCTGAGCGTCGAGGAGGCCGCCGGCTTCCTGGCCGACGTACCGGCTGCCGCCCGCAGCCTCGCCACCCTGCGTGAGGTCGGGCTCGGCTACCTCCGGCTCGGCCAGCCGGCCACCGAGCTCTCCGGTGGCGAGGCGCAGCGCATCAAGCTCGCCACCGAGCTGCAGCGTGCCCGCCGCGGCCACACGATGTACCTGCTCGACGAGCCGACCACCGGCCTGCACCCCGCGGATGTCCGCCTCCTCCTGGCCCAGCTGGGACGCCTGGTCGACGCCGGCAACACGGTGATCGTGGTCGAGCACAACCTCGACGTGGTGGCCGCCGCCGACTGGGTGATCGACCTGGGTCCGGCCGGCGGCGATGCGGGCGGCGAGATCGTGGCGACCGGAACCCCGGATGCCGTCGCGCGGCATCCGCGCAGCCGCACCGCTCCCTATCTCGCCCGCCGCCTCGCGGGCGGCTAGTCCAGACGGGCGCGTGCCATAGATTGGGAGGCGTACGTGCCGGCGCAAAGGAGCTCTCATGACTGGTTGGCGGATCCGCGACTTTCACTCTGATGACCTGGACGGCATCCTCCGCCTCTGGGAGGAGATCACGGCCGCCAAGACGGAGCCCGTCTACGGGCTGTCCGAGGTGCTGGCCTCCTGCCAGAAGGACGACGCCGTGATCGCCCTTCACGGCGACGAGGTCGTCGGGGCCGCCGTGGGCCGCGCCGCACACGCCCAGGGCTGGGTGGTCTTCCTGGCCACCGCGCAGCGCTACCAGGGGCGCGGCATCGGCACGGCGCTGCTGGCTGCCCTCGAGAAGAAGATGTCCCGGCACGCGTTGACCAAGCTGTCCGCGCTGATGCCCGAATCGGCCACCCGCGTCGACGCCTTCGTGAAGCGCGGCTTCGAGGTCAAGCAGCACCTGCGCTACTTCGAGCGCCACATCCCGGTGCAGCGTGAGGAGCTGCGCTCGCTCAGCGAACTGGGTGGGCGCATCCTGCCCCGCGACCTCTGGGAGGGCGTCGGCGGCATGCGCACCGAGAAGGAGCTACTCGAGCGCCGGCTCGTCATGCCGCTGGCCAAACCGGACATGGCCGAGCAGTACGGCGTCGTGCCGCCGAAGGCGGTCGTGCTCTTCGGTCCTCCCGGAACCGGCAAGACCACCTTCGCCAAGGCCATCGCGTCGCGCCTGGAGTGGCCCTTCGTCGAGGTCTTCCCGTCGCGGCTCGCGGCCGACCCCAAGGGCCTCGCCGGGGCGCTCCGGGAGACCTTCCTGAAGATCTCCGAACTGGAGCATGCGGTCGTCTTCATCGACGAGGTCGAGGAGATCGCGGCGCAGCGCGGCGGTGAGCCGCCCTCGGCCCTGCAGGGCGTCACCAATGAGCTGCTCAAGATCATCCCGGCCTTCCGCGAGCAGCCCGGCCGACTCCTGGTCTGCGCCACGAACTTCATCCGCGCCCTCGATTCCGCCTTCCTCCGGCACGGGCGCTTCGACTACGTCATACCGATCGGGCTTCCGGATGTCGCCGCTCGCCAGGCCATCTGGGAGCGCTATATCCCCGAAGGCAGGAAAGGCACGGTCGACCTCGATGCGCTTGTCGCCGCGAGCGACGGGTTCTCCCCGGCCGACATCGAATACGCCGCCCGGCGTGCCTCCCAGCAGGCTCTGGAACGCGCACTGTTCGAGGGGGCGGACGAGTCGACGCCCGGCGGCCCGAGCACCGAGGACTATCTGGCCGCGATCCGGTCGACCCGCACCACCGTGTCCGCCCAGGTCGCCAGCGAATTCCTGGAGGACATCGAGCTGCTCGCCCGGCTCTAAGCCCGGGCGACGATCCTCAGGCCTCGAGCCCCAGTTCGGCGCGGCCCGATTCCTGGATGAACTCGGTCAGGGTGGCCTCGATCGTGGCATAGGACCAGCGGTACGCGGCATCCTCGTCACGCTCGTGCAGGGCCTCGGCCAGCTGGTTGTGCCGGTGGGCCGAGGGTGGTGTGTACTCGGTGATGGTGAAGCGCTTCTCCTCTTCGCGCGTGCGCAGGAGCGCGGCGACCGTGCCGGCGAAGTGCCCCATCACGCTGTTGCCGGAGCCGCTCAGGATCAGGGAGTGGAAGTCGATGTCGGCCTCGAGGAACCGACGGCCGTCGCCGGCGAGGTCGGCCGCGACCATGGCCTCGGCTGCCGCCCGCACGGCGTCCAACTGCTCCGCCGTCATCAGGCGCGCGCTCAGCCGGGCGGCCACGGGTTCGATGCCGAGACGCAATTCGAGCATCTCGCGCATCTGGGTGAGATAGTCGGTGCCGCGGCCGCGCCAGTAGATGATCTGCGGGTGCATCAGGTCCCAGGACTCGCGGGGCAGCACCTGGGTGCCCACCCGCTGCCGCGGCTCGACCATGCCCAGCGACTGCAGCACCCGCAGCGCCTCGCGCAGCACCGAGCGGGATACCGCGAATTCCGTACTGATCAGGTCAAGGTCCAGGATGTCGCCGGGCGGGAATCCGCCGTCGACGATCTGTTGGCCCAGCGAGTTCAATACCCGCGCGTGAAGTCCTCGTTCACGCCACACTCCGGCGCCCGCCCCACGGTTCATCTCTGCTTCTCCCTGCGGCCTGGCCGCGCGCGTCGCCGCGTCATCGCGGCGTCCCCCATCGTGATCGTACCGGCGTTGGTCCCGGAGTCGCGATTCGTGTGTCACACTCAAATATCTGATTAATCAGATTATTGGACAATGAGGTCGCAGTGAAGCAGCCTCGGAATGGAAATTCAGATGATTCTTCCCTGTGCGGTCCCGGTGGTTCCGATCGAACCGGCCGGCAGCGACCTCCAGCTCATCATCGCCGCCCTCGTCGGCGTCGCGGTGATCATCCTGCTCATCACCTGGCTCAAGGTGCATCCCTTCCTCGCCCTCTCGATCGGGGCCGTGGGCGTCGGCGTCGGGGCCGGTTTGGCTCCGGCCGCCGCCGTCACGAGTTTCAGTACCGGCTTCGGCTCCACCATGGCCGGCGTCGGCATCCTGGTCGGCTTCGGCGCCATGTTCGGCAAGCTGCTCGCCGACTCCGGCGGAGCCGACCGCATCGTCGACTCGCTGGTCACCCGCTCGAGCGCCCGCACCCTGCCCTGGACGATGGCCCTGATCGGCGGGCTGATCGGCCTGCCGATGTTCTTCGAGGTCGGCCTCGTGCTGCTCATCCCGGTGATCATCCTGGTGGCCCGCCGCAGCGGGCTCTCACTCATCCGCATCGCCATCCCGGCCCTCGCCGGCCTGTCCGTCATGCACGGCTTGGTGCCGCCGCACCCCGGCCCGCTGGTGGCCGTGACCACGCTCGATGCGAACCTCGGGCTCACCCTCGCGATCGGCGTGCTGATCGCCATCCCGACCGTCATCATTGCCGGCCCGATCTTCAGCAAGTACGCGAGCCGCTGGGTCTCCGTGCCCGTGCCGGCCCTGTTCCTCACCAACGAGGAACAGGGTTTGGGCGAGAACGCTCGCCGACCGAGCTTCCTGATCACCATCTCGGGCATCCTGCTCCCCGTCGTGCTGATGCTCGCCCGGTCGATCGCCGATGCGACCAACCCGGGCTCCACCTCGCCGCTCAACGCCACGCTCGACTTCCTCGGCACCCCGATGATCGCCCTCGGCATCGCCGTGATCTACGCCATGATCGTCTTCGGTCGCGGTGGCGGCATGGACCGCTCCGCCGTCGCAAAGTCGCTCTCCGACTCCTTGCCGCCGATCGCGGGCATCCTGCTCATTGTGGGCGCGGGCGGCGGATTCAAGCAGGTATTGATCGACACCGGCATCGGCACCGTCATCGCCGACGCCGTGGCCGGCAGCAGCATCTCGGTGCTCTTGCTCGCCTGGTTCGTCGCGGCCCTGATCCGGGTCGCCACCGGCTCCGCCACAGTCGCCACCGTGACGGCCGCGGGCATCCTCGCCCCCGTCGCCGCCAGCCTGGGCGGCACGGATGTCTCGCTGATGGTTCTCGCCATCGGCGCCGGATCCCTGTTCCTCTCCCACGTCAACGACGCCGGATTCTGGCTGGTCAAGGAGTACCTCGGCACGACCGTCGGGCAGAACCTGAAGACCTGGACCGTGATGGAATGCCTCATCTCCGTGGTCGGGCTTGCGGGCGTCCTCCTCCTGAATATCGTGATCTAGCATGTTCGACACCCAGCAACCCGTGCTCGTGATCATGGGCATCTCCGGATCCGGCAAGTCCACCGTGGCAGGGCTTCTCGCCGGCCAGCTCGGCTGGGACCTCGAGGAGGGCGACGACCTGCATCCTCAAGAGAACATCGACAAGATGTCGGCCGGCCGGCCCCTGAACGACGAGGACCGCGCGCCCTGGCTCGACACGGTCTCGTCGTGGATCATCGAGCACACCATGGCCGGGGTGCCGGGCATCATCACCTGCTCGGCGCTCAAACGCCGCTACCGCGACGTGCTGCGCGAGCACAACGTGATCTTCGTGCACCTGACCGGATCGACGGACCTGATCGGTCGCCGCCTAGCCGCGCGGCACGACCACTACATGCCGACCTCCCTGCTCGATTCGCAGGTGGCCACGCTCGAGGTGCCGGACGCCGACGAGCGTGCGATCTCCATCGACGCCGGCCGCGCGCCGGCGGAGGAGGCCGCCGAAATCGTGCGGCGACTGGGGCTCACGCCCCGTCCCGGGTCGTCGAGCCTGGGCGCGCCGGAACCGGGCAAGTCATCGGTGCCGCGCCCCGTCCCCCGGCCGAGGACGTAGGCCGACCAATTTCCCCGTTCCTCCGCCGGACCGCGGTGGCCCGTCATTGATGACGAGCCACCGGCGGTCGTTACCCAAAGGGGGTTGTGGGCGTGTGCCTATTCGAGGATGCCGCAGGCGGCCGGGTCCGTCGCTTCTGCAGGCAGGGTCGGGTCGAGTTCGCTTGCACCTCGGCTGAAGTCGTACTCGCCGTTACCGTTGTAGTCGACGCCATGGATCACGACGACGCCTTCGCCCTCGCGGATGGAATCAGCGATCTCTTTCGCCGACCCTGTGCCGTCGGGTCCGGGGTAGCCCGTTCCCGCCACCTTGGTGATGCGGATGTTATCCCGGCTGTAGTGGTAGCTGCCGCTCTCAGACACCGGGAAACGAGTCACATCGAGAAAGCTCGCGGGAGTCGTGTCACCTGTTGTGTTCAGCGACACAACGACAGGACCGTACGCGGGAATCCCCTCAACGGTGTTCAAGCGGCCATCACCGTTGCTGTCCAGTGCCAGTGTGGGGCACTCGTTCAACGCTTGCTCGCCGTAGTGGATGTGTTGCGCATGCGGAGCGTTCGGCGACAGCCCAGAAGCATGCACTTCAATGTGCGTGATCCTCTGGTTGCGAACTGTTGCCGCAGCCGTTCCGGATGCCCCGGAGCCGTTGAGCTCCGTGAGATCGGCGGACAGTGAAACCGTTTTTTGGTCGCCGGAGTGCCCAGGACTGTGCGCTTGAGCTGCGCTGGACCCGAGTGTGGCCGCCGCGAGCAACGCAACGGCGGAAGCCCCCAGAATTCCTATGGAATGTCGTTTCACGATTGTCTCCTTGGTTAGCCGCCAACGAGACGGTCTCGCTGGTCGTGGATAGTTCGTAACGAACACTAGTGAGGTTTGGTCATGTTGGGTGATTTGTGCACTTTCTTTGCCGCCCGGCCACGATCGGAGTGGAGCGCGAACGAATTCTTGAGCGGGTCTGGCGAGTGTCGGTGGCATGAACTACACTCGCAGAATCGAATAAATGTTCGATGAAATCAAGGGAGCCACGCATGCCTCAGATCATCGACGCGGTCGTCAACGTGGAGCTGTCCGTCGACGGCGACCCGCGCGCATTCATCTGGAACCGGTTCGAGCACACCGTCATCGGCCAGCCGCAGGCGATCTTCACCCGCACCCGCTGGTGGGAGAACGCCGGCGGCGTTCCGTCCCGCATCGACACCGAACTCTGGCGCCTCGACGCCTCGCGTGGCGACGAGGAACAGCACCGCTACGACCTGCGGCGCGACATCGACGGGTCCTGGGTGCTCGCCCTCGACTGGGGGTGAGCCCGCTCCCAGCCGGCGTCGATCCGCCCGGGTATAGCCTGAGGGGGTATCCAAGGTTCAACGATCGGCCAGACGGATGCCCAGACCACAATCCGGACGGAGGCGGCATGCTGCACACGCGCGACGCGATCTCGTTCCGTGGTGGCCGCCGGGTCGTTCACTCCGCCGTCCTGGCGGCGCTCACGCTGGCCGCGATGCTGCTCTGCCTGCTTGCCGTGCATTCGGCCGGCCCGGGGCACGGCCTGGGCCATGCCCCGGGTCACAGCCTCTCCGCCGCCGCAGCCGCAGCCACAGCCACGACCACAGCCACGACCACGACCACGACCACGACCATTACAACGGCTACGACCGCGACCGCCGCAGGAGCTCTGACCGCGGCAGTGACCATGACCGCGATGACGGCCGGCCCGCATTCCGGGGCTGAGCACACCGCAGCATCCGCCGGCGCCGTCAGCAGCGCCGACACGAATGCGATGTCGGGCATGGCCGCCCTCGCGACGACCTGTTCCCTGCTGCTGGTCCTCGGCGGCCTGGTCCTGCTGTCCCGGCACCCGTCGTTCTGTCGGCGCCTGCTCGAGGCCGCCGGTTTCGTCGTCGGCTCCTTCCGGGAGATTCCGCTGCACCTGCACCGGCCCAGCCTCACCCTGCTCTCCATCAGCCGCATTTAGGCCGAACCCGTCGCCAGCGCACCCCACCGGGCTGCGCGGCCCGGCCGCACCCCGGCCCCCGGTTTCCAACCCTTTTTGTCGACGAATGGAACAACAATGCTCAGCACCATCCGCACCACCCGCACCCTTCGCACCTCAATGATCACCGCCGCGGTGCTCACCACGGCGCTCACCCTCAGCGCCTGCGGCGGCACCCCGGCTGCCGATGCCCCGGCGGCCGGTGGCAGTACCGGCGGCTCCAGCACCACCGAGTCCGCCTCCGCCAACGCCGCGGACGTCGACTTCGCCCAGATGATGATCCCGCACCACGAGCAGGCCGTCGAGATGAGCGACAACCTCCTCGCCAAGCCGGGGACCGACCCGCGCGTCGTCGCCTTGGCGACCGAGATCAAGGCTGCGCAGGAGCCCGAGATCACCCAGCTGACCGACTGGCTGGGCGAGTGGGGCGCCGACACGGGAGGCATGTCCGACATGGACCACGGCACCGACGGCATGATGAGCGAGGCCGACATGATGACGCTGGACGAAGCCTCGGGCGCCGACGGCGACCAGGTGTTCCTTGAGCTGATGATCGTGCACCACAAGGGCGCGATCGCGATGGCGCAGACGCACCAGGACGAGGGCAGCAACGCCGACGCCCAGGAGCTCTCGGCCGCCATCATCGCGTCGCAGTCCGCCGAGATCGCCGTCATGACCGACCTCCTCACCGAGTTCTGATGCTGACGACTCCCCGGAGAACCCTCCGCCTCGGCGGCGCCGCCGTGGTCACCGTCGGCCTCGCGGCCGCTCTGGCCGGCTGCGCACCCACTCCGGCTGCTCCGTCGGCCGGCGCGCCCGCCACCACCACGGCGGCCTTCGAACACATCCACGGCCTTGGCGCCGACCTCTCCACGGGAGCGACCTACGCCGGCACGCACCAGGGCGTGTGGCAGATTCCGACCGGCCTGCTCCCCGACAGCTACCTCGCCGGAGCGCCGGATGCCGGGCTCACCCGGCCCACCCTGAGCGACGGCCCGGCCTTCGACGCCATGGGCTTCACGGTGGCCGGGCCGGGCCTGCTGCTGGCGTCCGGGCATCCGGGCTCCGACCAGTCCACGTTGACGGGCCCGAATGTGGGACTGATCAGCAGCACGGATGCCGCGGCCAGCTGGACGAACGTCTCGCTCGCCGGCGAGACCGACTTCCACGACCTCGACGCGGTGCCCCTGCCACAGGAGGCCCTGCGCGTCTTCGGCTACGACTCCGCCGCCGGCACGGTCAGCATCAGCGACGACGACGGCGCCACCTGGTCGACCGGGGCCTCGGTGGCGCTGCGCGACCTCGCGGCCGACCCGGCGAACCCCGACCGGGTCTTCGCGACCACCGAGGACGGCCTGGCCGTGAGCGACGACGCCGGGCGCACATTCGGGCCGGTCTCCGGCGCGCCGATGCTCTACCTGATCGACGTTCAGGATGCCGCGGCCGGCGGCGGTGTCGTCGGCATCGACCCGGACGGCGTGGTCTGGCGTCAGGAGGCCGGAACCTGGAGCCGCGGAGGGCAGACCGAGGGCACCCCGGAGGCCCTCGCTTTCGTCGGCGGCGGTACGCCCTGGCTCCTCGCCGCCGACCAGCGCGGGGTCGTCGCGAGCGACGACTTCGGCCTCACCTGGACCGTGCTCGTCGCGGACCAGGCTTAGACCGGTGCGACGAATGCTCGAATCCGGCCCCGGGGACATACTCGCAGTGACGGGCACCCCGTCCGCCACGGAAGGAGATCGATCATGATGTGGGGTTACAACGGAGGTCCGGGCTGGACCATTTTCTTCAGCCTGCTCATCATCATCAGCATCGCCACGCTCGTCGTGCTGGCCGTACGCCTGTCGGCCGGAAGCAACGACCGGCGCGGACCTGGCTCACCTCCTGGTGGGACCGGCACCCCGGGCACCCCCGGGCGCAGCCGGGCCCGCCAGATCCTCGACGAGCGCTTCGCGTCCGGCGAGCTGACCCAGGAGCAGTATCTCGAGCAGGTCCGGGCCCTCGGCGAGGGCCCGGCGTGAAACCGCTCAGCCGCCGGGCCGCACTCACCCTCGGCGGCCTGGGCGTGGCCGGCACCGTCGTCGGCGGCGCCGGGCTGCTCTGGAGCCGCCCGACGGACCCGTCCGTCGACCGGGGCGTCGCCCCGGAGCCGCTCTCCGGCTTCGCGGACGGCCAGCCGCTGCGCGAACCGCCCGAGTTGCGAAGCGTCGACGGGCTGCTCGAGGTGCGACTGGAGGCTGCCCAGGGGCCGGCCGAGATCGGCGGCCGCACCGTGACGGTCCTCGCCTACAACGAGGGTCTGCCCGGCCCGACCCTGCGCCTGCGGCCCGGCGACCGCCTGCGGGTGCGCCTGCGGAACGGGCTCGCCGACCTCACCAACCTGCACGTGCACGGCCTGCACGTCTCCCCGGAGGGCAACAGCGACAACCCCTTCGTCATGATCGAGCCCGGCGCCGCGTTCGACTACGACTACCGGCTGCCGGGCGACCACCCACCCGGCCTGTTCTGGTACCACCCGCATCACCACGGACTGGTCGCCGACCAGGTCTTCGGCGGCCTGTACGGGGCCATCCTGATCGACGACCCCGAGCCTGTGCCGGTGGCCCGCGAGCGGGTGCTGGTGATCTCCGACCTCACCCCGGACGGTGCCGTCGGGGTTGCCTCGGCCGGCCAGGCCGAACGGATGCGCGGCCGAGAGGGCCGTCTCGTGCTGGTGAACGGGCAACTGAAGCCCCGCATCGACATCCGCCCGGGCGAACGCGAGCGCTGGCGCATCGTCAACGCCTGCGTCTCGCGGTACCTGCGGCTGAGTCTCGACGGTCTGGGGATGCAACTGCTCGGCCTCGACTCCGGCCGGTTCGAGACACCCCGCGACGTGGAGGAGGTGCTGCTCGCGCCCGGTAACCGGGCCGACCTGCTCGTCACCGCGGCGACCTCGGCAGGCGGCGCGACCACCCCGGCCGCACTCCGCGCCCTGCCCTACGACCGCGGCAGCACGGGCATGGGCATGGGCGGCATGATGGGCGGCGGCAGCGGCTCGTCCACCCGGACGGTCGACCTTGCCACGGTGACCGTCTCCGGCGAACCGGTGGCCGCGGCATCCGACGTTCCCCGCCGCGCGGCGGAACGCGACCTGCGCGGCGCCGGCGTGACGGCCCGCCGCGAGCTGGCGTTCGCCATGGGCATGGGTGGCGGCATGGGCGGCGGGGGCATGAGCTTCACCATCAACGGCGAGCCGTTCGACGGCGACCGGGTCGACACCACCGTGCAGGCCGGCGGCGTCGAGGAATGGCTGCTCTCGAACTCGAGCCCGATGGATCATCCGGTGCACCTGCACGTCTGGCCGATGCAGCTCATCGAGCGGAACGGCCGCGTCGTCCAGGCGGCCGAGTGGCAGGACGTGGTCAACGTGCCGGCCGGCGGAACGGCCCGGGTGCGCATCGCATTCGACGACTTCCCGGGTCGCACGGTCTACCACTGCCACATCCTCGACCACGAGGACCTCGGCATGATGGGTGTGATCGACGCCCGAGGCGGCTCCGCGCCCGGCGCCGGGTAGGCACGCCACAGCCCCGTGCGGCGCAGCCGAACCCACCACGACCACCACGCTCGCAGCCGGCTCCCAGCCGCCCCGGGTCGGACAGGCTGCTCGCCTAGAATGAGCCGGAAAGAATCGAAGGACATGAAGCACACTGGGTTGTTCCGGCGCACACCGCCGGTCACGGTCGACACCGGCCGCCTCGCCGATTTCGGTTACCTCGACCCAGGTGCGGTCTATCTCGACTCCGCCTGTCAGAGCCTCCGGCCGCAGCCGGTCCTGGACGCCCTGACCGAGTACTACACGGCGTACAACGCCTGCGGCGGGCGCGTGAAATACGCCTGGGGCACCCGCGTCGACCGGAAGGTGCAGGACACCCGCAAGGCGGTTCTCGACCTGCTCGACCTGTCCGGCCGCAGCCACGCGGTCTCCTTCACCCTCAACACGACCTTCGGCCTGAACCTGCTGCTGCAGCAGCTGCCGCAGGGCCGGTTCGGCCGGGTGGTCACGAGCCACATCGAGCACAACTCGGTCTTCCTGCCCACCATCACGGCGGCCACCCGGCTGGGCGTGCCCCGTCTGGTGCTCGACCGTGCCCCGGACGGCGCCCTGGTCTACCAGCCGGCCCAGCTCGAACGCGCGGTCGTGGTCGTGAACGTGGCCTCGAACATCGACGGCCGCCTGCTGACCAACCTCACCGACCTGGTGCGCGACACCCACGCCCGCGGCGGCATCGTCATCCTCGACGCCGCCCAGGCGATCGCGCACGAACGCACCCTGCTGGCCAGAACCGAGGCAGACGCACTGTGCTTCTCCGCCCACAAAACGTACGGCGCCAGCCTCGGGGTGGTCGTGGCCACCCAGGAGCTGCTCGGATCCCTCGCGCTCACCTTCGTGGGCGGCGGCATGGTGACGAATGTCCGTGAAGACTCCTACGACCTGCTCACCGACGACCCGGGCGCCCTGCTCGAACCCGGTCTGCAGGCCTGGGGCGAGATCATCGCCCTCGGCCGCGCGATCGAGTGGCTGGGCCAGGTGCGTCCCGGCGGACGGCCCGCGGCGGAGCACCTCCAGGGGCTCTCGCAGCGCCTCTTCGAGGGTCTTCACGACATCCCCGGCCTCACCCTCGTGAACACCGAAGCCAGCCCCGTGATCAGCGTCTACGCGCCGAAGCAGGACTCGCACCGGCTCGCGGTGTTCCTCTCCCAATCGCAGATCATGGTGCGCAGCGGATACTTCTGCGCCCACCACTACCTGAAAGACCAGCTCGGGCTGCCGCCGCTGCTGCGCTTCTCGCTCGGACTGCACTCAACCACGGCCGACATCGATCAGGCCTCACAGGCCCTCGCGCGCCTGATGAAAGGCCTCTCCTAAGTGTTCTGTATTGCCGCATTCATCGTTCTCGTCTTCATGGCTGCCGTATCGGCCCGCTACCGCCGCTACCTCGGCAAGGCGTGGAACTGCACCCTCCGCCGCGTCACATTCCGCCCCTGCGACACCACCTTCAAGCAGGACATCAAGGATCACCTGCTGGCGCCGCTGGCGGTGCGAAGTCCGAAGCTGGTGGGCCCGGCATCCGTCGCCCTCGAGGTGGTCGCGCTGCTCGTGGTACTGACCACCGTCTGGAGCGCCTACGTCGTCGTCAAGAGCGGCGTGAACCTCTACGTCTACGGCACCTGCAACAAGCAGGATTCCGCATCGTGCAGCCTGGGCGCCGAGGCCTGCTCGATCCCCGACCAGACGCCCACCTTCGGCGAATCGCTCCTGTCCGGCGACGTGATCGGCGCGTTCGGCAACGACTTCGCCAGCCTCGGCGAGACCTTCTCGGCGATCCCCTCCCGCATGCAGAACTGGGACGCCGAGGAGTACCTGCCGGCCAACGCCAGCTACCTCACCGTGTACGACAAGGAGAAGGAGACCGCGCTCGAGGTGATCGACCCCGGCTGCACCTACTGCCTGCAGCTGTTCAACAACATCGAGGAGGCCGGGTTCGACGACCGGATGAACCTCACCTACATCGCCTACCCGATCGCCTCCGCCGACGGTTACAAGTTCCAGAACTCGCTGCTCGTCACCCAGTACCTCGAGGCGCTGCGGCTGAACCCGCTCGAGGGCGCTGAGACGCCGGTCGACTGGGAGATCCTCCGCCGGATCTACACGGAAGACGACGCCAACGGCGTGTCCTGGCAGAGCGTGCTCAACGGCG
Organism: Cryobacterium sp. TMT3-29-2; assembly: GCF_004564305.1. Taxonomy (NCBI): domain Bacteria; kingdom Bacillati; phylum Actinomycetota; class Actinomycetes; order Micrococcales; family Microbacteriaceae; genus Cryobacterium; species Cryobacterium sp. TMT3-29-2. The sequence continues at coordinate 29,858 of NZ_SOGK01000119.1, read as the reverse complement.
CCGAGCCGGAGACCGCCACCGCGCTGCTGCAGGACTGGTCGGCCGAGTTCGGCCTCAGCCCGGAACAGGTCGCCGACGTGGCATCCGTCGCCGCCTCCGACGAAGTCGCCGACATCATCGCCGCGAACACGCGACTGGTCGAGGAGAGCATTCACACCGTGAAGATCCCGTCGATCATCTTCGACGGGCGCCGGCATGACGGCCTGGTCTCGGTCGACGACCTGGAGTAGCCGACCAACGGGTGTTCGAACCGGAGGGACCGGCGGGACCGGCTATACCGGCTTGACGACCATTAGTACGACCACGGCCACCAGGAGCAGCGAGGCGATCCCCGAGCCCATGGCCACGCGCGAGTAGCCGGCGACCTTCGTGCCGGCGACCCGGGTGCCGCTGGCGGACTGCTCGGCGAGGAGCTCCGAGGCCGACTTCAGGGCCGGGATCACGAGGAACAGGCTGATCGCCAGCGCTGCGGCGTAGAGCACGATCGAGAGCCAGACCCAGGTTGAGGCGAAGGAGACGTTGTCCCGGAATCCGAGTGCGCCGAAGCCGAAGAACACGACCAGCACCGACAGCAGGGTGAAGATATTGGTCGACTTCGCCAAGGAGGCCACCTGGCCCGCTTCGCCGGCGCGCATGGAGCGCATGGCAGTCATGGGGAGGATGGCCATGGGCCCGACGATGAAGACGCCGGAGACAATGTGCAGGGTGCTGAGCAGTGGTTCCATTTCTTCAGCGTAGGCCCGGGCGGCGCCCTCGGGTGAACCGACACGTTCGAGGGGTTGGCGGCGGCCCGCACCCCTCAGGGCTGTCGCTTCGAGGCCCCCACCTCGGGGTGGTCGTCGGGCAGGGCGTTCCGGGAGCCGGCGCGCAGCAGCACGAGGTTCTTCCGCTCCCAGTCGAGCAGGGCCTGTCGCTGCGGATCGATCGCCCGGCCTTCCGCGCAGGCCGCCGCGGTGCGCCCGCAGACGCAGGCCAGCGGCTTGCCCGCCACGGCGTGGTGCAGCTGCCCGATCCGCCAGAGCACGGCCATCGCCCAGTCGAGCTGGCGGTGCGCAAGCTCGGTCTTCCGCTCCGCGCGCCGCACCAGGTCGCTCTCGAGGAGTGCGCGCACCCGGGCGCTCTTCGCGGGGTCGGACTCGCCGGCCACGACGCCGCGCAGCTCCGCCACCTGCGCGGCGAGCCCGTCGATCGCCGCTTGCCGTTCGGCATCCACCACCGCCGACTTCTCGGCGAACAGGCGGTGATTCTCCTGCTGGTCGGCGTACTGGCCGACCCACAGCTTGATGTGCTCCGCGTCCCGGCGGGTGGCCTTCTCCGCCCCCAGGTGGTGCAGGCAGGATGCGCAGACCACCTGGTCGGTCGCCGAGGTGAACGTGAACGGCTGCAGCGACTGGCAGCAGAAGCACTGCGCCCGGATGGCCACATGCAACGGATACGGGTGGGTCACGGTTGGTCCTTCGCTAGCCTTGGTCAGCCTTACCGCCGAGCGTACCAATCGGCGGGATGCCCCGGGCCGGCCCTTTCTCGCAACATCCGGCCGGGCACTCATCCGGCCACGGTCCGAGCGCGGTGAGCGCGCAGCGTTCCGGTGCCGGGGCCGGCGTCAGTCGCTCGAGCAGCAGGTCGACGAGCCCAGCCACAAACGTCGGGTGGAGGCCTGGGGTCGACACCCGGGCGAACCCGAGGTTGTGCGCGGCGGCAGTGGCAGCCGCCTCCGTGTCGAGGTCCCAGGTAACCTCCATGTGGTCGGAGATGAACCCGATCGGAACGACCACGACGGCACGGGTGCCGGCCGCGGCGAGCAGGGTGATGGCGTCGTTGACGTCAGGTTCGAGCCACCGCATGCCGGGCGGGCCCGAACGTGACTGGTAGGCCAGGGACCACGCCGGGGTGGCTCCGGCCTCGGCGCCATCGGCCGCCGCAGCGGCAACCGCGGCCATCACCACCTCGGCGACTGCTCGGTGTTGAGCCTCGTAGGCGCCGCCGGTGCCGAAGGATCGCTCGCGCGGGCCGCTGCGCACGGCATCCGCCGTCGGAATGGAGTGGGTCGTGAAGAGCACGTGCACGTCGGACGGGGCCAGGCCCCGCCGGGCGAATTCGGCGAGGGCAGAGCAGACTCCCACCACGAAGGGCGCGATGAAGCCGGGATGGTCGAAGTAGGGGCGCACCGCGTCGATGCGCACGGTATCGCCGAGCCCCGTGGCACCCTGCGCCTCAGCCAGATCCTCCCGGTATTGCCGGCAGCTCGAGTAGGAGCTGTACGCGCTCGTCGTGAGCGCGAGCAGCCGGGTATGTCCGGCGCCGACGGCCTCGGCCACGGCGTCCCCCAGGTACGGAGCCCAATTGCGGTTTCCCCAGTACACCGGCACGGCCGTGCCGCGAGCGGCCAGTTCGTCCTGGAGCGCGTCGCGGAGGGCGCGGTTCTGGGCATTCACCGGGCTCACACCGCCGGAGGCGCGGTAGTGGGTGGCCACGGTTTCCAGGCGGGCTTCCGGGATTCCGCGACCACGGGTGACGTTGCGGAGGAACGGAATTACGTCGTCCTGGCCCTCGGGGCCGCCGAACCCGAGGAGGATGACGGCGCCGTACCCGGTCGGCTCCACGCCAGTGACAGACCCTGAGCCAGTCACTGGCGCTGGCTCAGGCACCAACGAGTGCCGAAGCCGCGCCAGGCTGGAACGGGCAGGCCGGGTCCTCGCCCAGCGGATCACCGCTCGAAGCGAACGCGCGGGCTCGGGAGCCACCGCACAGGTCCGCGTACTCGCAGCTGCCGCAGCGACCGGTGAACTCCGTCGCCCTGATCTGTTTGAGCAGCGGGTTGTCCCGGTAGATCTCGGCCAGCGGGGTCGTGCACACATTACCGAGCCCGAGCGGAAGGAACCCGGCCGGGTAGACCTCGCCGTCATAGGCCACGAAGACGATGCCCTTGCCGTCGCGGGTCGACGCGGTCTGCGCCCTCGGCAGGCCTGCGGGCGGCCCCATCAGGGTTTCCAGCCGCGCGGACAGGGACGTGTACCCTGCGCTCGTCGGCGCAGGGTCGCCGGCCCGGCGGCGGGCCACGACGCGCCGGAAGAAGGGTGCTTCAACCGTGCGCACGATGAAGCCGTGCTGGGAGGCGTCGAAGAGGAAGTGGCAGATGTCCTCGTGCTCGGCCGGGGTGACGGCCTCGGTCGAGACCCCGCGGCCGACCTGAACCAGGAAGAACACCTCCCAGATCGCGGCTCCGGCGTTCTTGATCAGGGCCGCGACATCGGCCAGTTCTTCGACGTTGGCGCGCATGACGGTCGTGTTGACCTGCACGGTCAGCCCGGCTGCAGCGAGGGCTCGGATCGCCGCCACGGTGTCGTCGAAATGGCCCGGGATGCCGCGCACGCCCTCATGGGTTGCGGCGACGGCGCCATCGAGGCTGATCGACACCGCCTTGACCCCGCTCGCCACGATCCGTTCGATCATCTGCGGTGTGAGGGTCGGCGTCACCGAGGGGGACAGCGCCGTCGGCAGGCCAAGTCCGGTGGCGTAGTCGACGAGTTCGAACAGGTCCGGGCGCATCAGGCAATCTCCGCCGGTCAGCACCAGAATCGGGTACGGCCGGCCGAAACCGGCTACCTGGTCGATCAGGTCCTTGCCCTCTGCCGTTGTGAGCTCACCCGGCAGCGCCTGCATCGTGGCGCTGGCCCGGCAGTGTTTGCAGGCAAGCGCGCAGGCCCGGGTCGTTTCCCAGAACACGAGCATCGGGCGCTGCGCATAGTCCGGGCCCTTTCCGCGGCGGGCGGCAGGCAGGGTCGGCAGTACAGCGGTCTCGCCGAGGGGGATGCTGAGCCCGCTCATGCGGACACCTCGTTCCGGGGACGAGCCTCACTCAGAAGCTGCACGATGCTGTCGGCCGTGCGCTCGGCATCCGCCACGCAGCTGGCTAACCCGACCCCGCGGTAGGCGGAACCGGTCAGGTAGAGCCCCGGAAGTTGGCCGAGGGCTTCTTCCGCGGCGACCAGCCGGCCCTGGTGGCCGACGATGTACTGCGGCATCGCCTGCAGCCAACGTTCGATGTGCTGTTCGGTGGGTCGCCCGGTGAGACCCATGGCCTCGACGAGCTCCGCATGCACCCTGCTGACCAGGGTGTCCTCGTCGAGGTCCAGCCAGCGCTGATCGCGGCGGCGACCGACCATGCAACGGATGATCACGGTGCTGTCATCGGCGAGGTGCGGCCACTTGGCACTGGACCAGGTGCAGCCGACGATGAGCCTGCCCTCCTCCGGCGGCACCAGGAAACCCGTGCCGGTGAGGTTGCGGGCGACCGCGGAGCGCGGGTACGCCAGGCAGATCGTGGCGACGTCGACGTAGGGGATGCCGGCCAGCGCGGCGGCCAGGTCGGGGGCCTCCTCGCGCACCATGTCCGCCGCAGCGAACGCGGGGGTGGCGAGAACCACCGCATCGGCCTTGAGGACCGTGCCATCGCTCAGCGTCACCTCGTAGCCGCCGATACTGCGCGACACGGAGTCGACGGCCGTATTGAGGCGCACCTCGTCGCCCACGACGCGAGCGGCCAGCGCGTCGATCAAACGGGCCAGCCCGCCACGGAGCGTGACGAGCACCGCCCCGCCGGCACGCTTGGATGCGGCCGGGGCATTCCTGCGCCGACGACGCAGCCCGAGGTAGAGGCTGCGATTGCCGCGGGCGAGCGCTTCGATGTCGGGAGCAGTGCTGCGGGCGCTGAGCTCGTCCGCCCGGCCGGCATGCACGCCGCCGAGCAGCGGATCGACGAGGCGGTCGAACACCTGCTTGCCCATTCGCGGTCGTACGAGTTCGGCGATCGTGGGATCGTCGGGCAGCGCCGCCGGAGCCGCCTTCACCAGGTCCAGGGCGGCGCGGCCCAGGCCGAGGGGGGAAAGCAGCCGGGATTTCATCAAGGGCAGCAGGCGGTCGGGAATCCCGAACAGGGTTCCGGCGGGGAGGCGGCGGAGCTTCCCGCGCGACCAGATCCGGGCGCCGGACCCGGCGGGGGCCACGACGAGGTCGCCGAGGCCAAGGTCCTCGATGAGCGCCGCCGCCACCGGTGCCCGCACCATCAGCGCGTCCGGTCCGACGTCGACGAGTTGCCCGCCGAACTGCTCGGTGGAGATCTTGCCTCCCAGTCGCGCCCCTCCCTCGACGAGGGTGAGTTGCACTCCGTCGCCAAGCCGGCGGTGCAGATAGTGTGCTGTCGCCAATCCGCTGATTCCGCCGCCGACGATGACGACCCGTGGTTGAGAGAGCACTGTATATTCCTCCAGTTGCCGGTGAATCCGGTGCAACCGGTAACCTGTGGCAATTTCGTTACTTCGATCCTACGACCGTCGACTCCGGCCATTCCGCGTCGGCCGTCACCGACGACCGCCGATCAGAGGGCGAATCGCCGCTCGGACCGGGCCCTGATCGACGCTGCACTCCTGCCGAATCAAGACCATATTCTCTACTCTGCATATTCCGTCGGGCGGTCGCGCGAGACAGTGGCGACGGCGCGCTCCACGGCCGCGACAGAGAGGGCGACGTCCTCCGCATCCGTCGACCAGTTACTCACCGAGACCCGCAGCACGTCGCGGCCCTGCCAGTGGGAACCCGACATCCAGGTGGTTCCGTCGGCGAGCAGCGCCTCGGTCACTCGGCGGGTGAGCTCGTCGTCGCCGAAGCTGACGCAGACCTGGGTGAAGACCACGTCGTTCAGTACCTCGGCGCCGGGGATGCGCGCCAGCCCGTCGGCGATGGCCCGGGCTCGATCGGCCAGACGTTCCACCAGCTCCACGGTGCCCGACCGGCCCAGGGAGCGCAGTGCCGCCCAGACCGGAACGCCACGTGCCCGGCGCGACAGTTCGGGAACCTTCTCGTAGGGGTCGCCCGGACCGGTCTCGTCCGCGAACAGATAGCTCGTGTGCACGCCGAAGGTGGACCGCACCTCGGCGGGCCGGGCCACGATGGCCATGCCGCAGTCGTAGGGCACTTGGAGGGTCTTGTGTGCGTCGGTGGCCCAGGAATCGGCGGTGTCGAGGCCCGCCAGCCGTTCGCGGTAACGCGGGCTGGCGGCGGCCCAGAGGCCGAATGCGCCGTCGACGTGCACCCAGGCGCCGTGTTGGTGGGCCAGGGTGGTGAGTTCGCCCACCGGATCGAAGGCGCCGGAGTGCAGGTTGCCGGCCTGCAGGCAGACGATTGCGGGGCCCGCGACCTGGTCGAGTCGGGCCGCCAGGGCAGTGGGGAGCATGCGCCCCTGGGAGTCGGACGCAACGACGATGGGGGCGCCGAGTCCTAGGTAGCGGAGGGCCAGGTCGATCACCGCGTGGCGCTCCTCGCCCACGTAGACGGAAACGCGCGGGGATCCGGACAGACCCAAGGCGGCGACGTCCCAGCCGGCGTCGCCGAGAACGTGATCGCGCCCGGCGGCCAGACCCACGAAGTTCGCCATGGTGGCCCCGGTGGTGAAGCCCACGTCGGCCCCGGGCGGCAGCCCCAGCAAGTCGAGGATCCAGCCGCCGGCGGCCTCCTCGGCGGCCGCGGCGGCCGGGGTCGCGAAGCGCATGCCGGCGTTCTGGTCCCATGCGCTGACCAGCCAGTCGGCGGCCAGGGCTGCCGGCAGCGTGCCGCCGATCACCCAGCCGAAGAAGCGGCCGGAGGGCATCGCCATCAGGCCAGGTTCGGACAACCGGGCCAGTTCGTCGATCACCTCCGCCGGGTCCGTCGGCTGAGCCGGCAGAGGTGCCGCGAAGCCCGCGGCGAGGGTGTCGGCGTCGGCCTGTGGACCTACCGGACGGGTCGGAACGGAGGCGAGCCAGCGCATCGCATGCGTTTGCGCCCGCTCCAGCGCGGCACGGTAATCCTCCGGATCAGCCGACATGCCGCGAGCCTAGCGCCGGGCCACGGTCAGGGGAAGAGCGCTGCTCTCCGGGCGCAGATCGAGCCGCCGCAGCAGCTGCGCGTTCAGCGCCACGACCACCGTCGACGCCGACATGAGCAGCGCTCCGACCTCCATGGGCAGCACGAATCCGATCGGTGCCAGCACGCCCGCCGCGAGCGGCACCGCCAGGAGGTTGTAACCCCCCGCCCACCACAGGTTCTGCGTCATCTTGCGATAGCTCGCCCGGGACAGCTCGATCACCGAGAGCACCGAGCGAGGGTCGTCGCTGGCGAGGATGACACCCGCGGAGGCGATCGCGACATCCGTGCCCGCTCCGATGGCGATACCCACGTCGGCCTGCGCCAGGGCGGGCGCGTCATTGACGCCGTCGCCGACCATGGCGACCTTTCGGCCCTCGACCTGCAGCTCGGCCACCTTCGCGGCCTTGTTCTCGGGGCGCACGCCGGCGAACACGCGGTCGATGCCGAGTTCTGCGGCGACCGACCGGGCCACCGGTTCGGCGTCGCCGGTGATCATCACGACCTGGACGCCCAGCGCGTGCAGCGCGTCGACGGCCTGCCGGGATTCCGGCCGCACGGCGTCGGCCAGGCCGATCGCGCCGATCACCACGTCGCCGCGTAGGACGTGCAGCACGATGGCGCCCTCGTCAGCCCAGGACTCGGTCACCGGCAGCGGGCGCGCACCGTGTTCCCGAAGCAGGCCGGGGCCGCCGACGCTCACCTGCTGCCCGTCGACCGCACCCGTGACGCCCACGGCCGCGGATGCCCGGAACCCCGTCGCCTGCGGCACGCGCACCCGGCGTTCTCCAGCCGCCGCCACGATGGCTCGGGCCAGCGGATGTTCGCTGTCGGCTTCCACGGCCGCCGCCAGCGCCAGCAGCTCGCCTTCTGCCCCCGATGCATCCCCGACCGCGTCCACCGACGCATCCGTCGCCGCGAGGTGCGTGACCGTGGGTGCGCCCGTGGTCAGGGTGCCGGTCTTGTCGAACAGCACCGCGTCAACCGTTCGCATGCTCTCCAGGGCCAGCCGGTCCTTGATCAGTACGCCGCCCTTCGGATCAGTACGCCGCCCTTCGCGGCCCGCTCTGTGGCGATCGAGACCACCAGCGGAATCGCGAGCCCGAGCGCGTGCGGGCAGGCGATCACCAGCACGGTCATGGTGCGCACGACCGCGATCTCCGGCATGCCGAGCAGCGCCGACCAGACGAACGCGGTGACCACGCCGGCGCCGAGCGCGAACCAGAACAGCCAGCCGGCCGCCCGGTCGGCGAGGCGCTGCGCGTGCGACGACGACGACTGCGCCTCCGCCACAAGCCGCTGGATACCGGCCAGGGCCGTGTCGTCGCCCACGGCGGTGATCAGCACCCGGAGCGCCGTGTCCGTGGCCACTGTGCCCGCGACAACCGGGTCACCCGGCCCCCGGCTCACCGACCGGGACTCCCCCGTGATCATCGACTCGTCCACGTCGGCGGTGCCCTCGGTGACTCGCCCATCGGCCGGCACCCGGCCGCCGGGACGAACGATGACGAGGTCACCCACCCGCAGCTCGGTCGGGGCCACCACCTGAACCTCGCCGCCGCCCGCACCGCCCTCGATCCGCTCCGCCTGGTCCGGCAGCAACGCCGCCAGCGATTCGAGCGCCGTGGAGGTCTGGGCGAGCGAGCGCATTTCGATCCAGTGGCCCAGCAGCATGATCGTGATCAGCAACGCCAGCTCCCACCAGAAGTCGAGTTCGGGGGCCAGGATGCCGAGGCTCGCCCCCCACGACGACACGAACGCGACCGTGATCGCGAGTCCGATCAGGAGCATCATGCCGGGCTTCCGTGCACTGAGCTCCGCGACGGCCCCCGTGAGGAAGGGCTGCCCGCCCCAAAAATACATGACGGTGCCCAGAACGGGCGAGATCCACTGGATTCCGGGCAGGTCGGGCCTGGAGTATCCGAGAACCATCGAAAACATGTGGCTGAAGGCGACAACCGGCACACTGAGGGCCAGCATCCCCCAGAACAAGCGCCGGAACCCGGCCACGTGGTCGCCGTGACCGGTGTGGCCCATGGCCGCGTGGCCGCCCGCATTCATCGCCCCGTGATTCTTATCCATACCGCTAAGGTATACCCCCCAGGGGTATGCTTTCAGAAGACAGCGCAGCACCGCACCACGGCGCCGCACAACGAATGATAGGAATTCCGATGACCACCCCGACCCCGTCCCCGTCCCCGTCCAGCCTGACCGAGGAGTTCCAGGTCACCGGCATGACCTGCCAGCACTGCGTCGGAAGCGTCGTTGCCGCGCTCGGCAAGCTCGCCTCGGTGGAAGCCGTCACGGTGGACCTGAACAGCGGCGGAGCCTCCACCGTTCGGGTCACCAGCGCCGCCGCCCTCGACCGGGCCACCGTGGGATCCGCCGTCACCACGGCCGGATACCAGCTGGCCTGAACCGAAGTACGGGTGTCACCCTGCCGGCGGTCCTGCTACGCTCGCGCCGAATGATTCGGCATCTGCGGGGACGGAGAACGGATGACCGACAGTCGTGCACGTGTGATCGTTCAAGAGGGGCCGTGGGGTTTCTTCTTCCTGCTGGCCTATATCGGAGCCGCGATCTACTTCGTCTCCGTCTCAGACGGCTCCTTCTGGGGTGTCATCCTGGGGCTGCTCCAGGCGATCGTCTGGCCGGTCTACGTCGTCTATCACGCGTTGGTGCTGCTCGGCGCTTGACCGCGGCTCAGCGTCGGGCGTTCGACTCGGGACGCAGCCGGATGAGCCGATGCGGGCCATCCTCCTGCAGCTCGGCCACGTCGCTCCGGGACGACAGGAAATCGGTGAAGGACCGGAAGCCGAGCGGCTTCTCGTTGAACGAGGGGTCCATCCGGCGCATCTGGTTCTTGACCGATCCGGTGTTCAGCCACTCGTCGTCGTCGCCCTTGGCGTGAGCGATCTGCAGGGCACGCACGAGGAGCTCCGTCGCGATGGTCTGCGGGTCGATGTCATCGGCCGGTTCCGGCTCGTCGAAGGGCAGATCCTCGGTGTGCGAGAACATCGGAACCATCGTCAGATTACGGGCCGGGATGGCGGCCGTTTCGGGTTGCGCAACCGCCACCGTGACCGCGGGCCCGGCAGCCTTCCGGCCCGATGGGGGCTTCTCCGCAGTCGCCGCGGCCGCAGGAGCACTGAGGGTGACCTTGGCAATTCCGGGGAGGGAGTCGTAGTCCTCGAATTCGTCACAGGCGGCCGCGAGGGAGGTGCTGGTCGACCCGGCGACTCCGATGCCCACGACGAAGCGACCGAGCCGTTTCGACTTCTGGGCCAGGGCGATGTAGTCGGAGTCACCGGCGATGATGATGACATGGGTGAGGTCGGGCAACCGGAAGAGGTCTTCGACCACGTCGACGGCCAGACGGATGTCCGCGCCGTTCTTAGTGCCCCGCGTGGTCGTGGTGAACAGCTGGGTGAGGTCCACCGCCCGCGACATGAGCTGACGCTGGTAACTCGCATTGACGGGCACCGACCAGTCGGCGTACGCGCGGTTCACGACCAGTGTGCCGAATGACGCGGCAAAATCGATGATGGCGTTGAAATCGACTGTCGCGGCGTTCAGTCTCGCCGTGATGACGGGGTCGGCATCCGAGCTGGACCGGTCGAAATTACGGATGCCGTCGCGCTGGAAGGCATTGCGACCGTGCAACTGCTGATAGCGCGAGATGACGATGTTGTCGAAGTCGATATAGAGGCCGACGCGTGCGTCGTTCGGTTCAGTCATGGTGGATTCCTTCAGCTACCGGGCAGACGGATCGGTCGCGACCCGGACTCAAGTCTGCTGCGCGTGACGCGACGACAGCAAACCCACATCGGATCGGCGCCGGGTCGCGACCAGCAGGATTCCGGCGCCGGCCAGCAGAACACCCAGGACAAGAGTCCCCCCAGCGGCGAAGCCCGTGTCTGCCAGGGTCGGCCGTGCGACGACAGCCGTGGCCGGCTCGTCGTCCAGTACGGGGACCGTCTGCCCTGACGGGGCCGGGGCCGGGACCGCGGTTTCGGTGGGAACGGGGAGGGGCTGGGGTAGAGCGAGGGCGTCAGACCGTTAGGGGATGGTCAGGGTTGCCTGGGCAGGCGCGACGCCCGGCTCGGTCCCGGAGGGTTCCGGGAAGCAGGAGCCGACAAGCACGACAGTCCCCACGAGCGTCGCGGCGTTCGTGCTCAGCCAGAGCGACACGGGCTCCAGCGGGACAGTGGCGACGCCGTCAGCGAGAACGACGATGGCAGGCGTCAGCACGATTGAGCTCGAGGACCGCCGCAGGTGCACAATAAGTCATGGCCAATGAAGATCCATGCCCGGTTTTCTTTCTTTCCGATAGCACCGGGATCACGGCGGAAACGCTCGGGAGCACCCTGCTGTCCCAGTTTCCCACTCTGGAGTTCGACCGCACGACGATCCCGTTCATCCTGAACGTGGACCAGGCCCGGGCCGTGGTCGACCTGATCGACGCTCTGGTGGAGCGCGGCCAGAAACCGATCGTGTTCTCCACGGCCGTGACCAGCGACATCCGCCACACCCTGGGCACCTGCAAGGCGACTCTGATCGACCTGCTCGGAACCTACCTGGGCGAGCTCGAGGAAGCCCTGGCGACTCAGCCCAGCAACGAACCGGGTCGGGCGCACGGCCTCGGTAACGCCGCCCGATACCAGTCCCGAATGACGGCGGTCGAATACGCGATGGAGCACGATGACGGCCAGAGCCTGCGCGCACTCGAGAAGGCGCAGCTGATCCTGGTCGCCCCGTCGCGCTGCGGCAAGACTCCCACAACGATGTACCTGGCGCTGCAGCACGGCATCTTCGCCGCGAACTTCCCGCTTGTGGACGAGGATTTCGAGCGGGAAGGGCTCCCCAAACCGCTGCGGCCATTCGTGGACAAGTGCTTCGGGCTCACCACCAATCCCCTGCGCCTGAGCCAGGTCCGCACCCAACGGCGCGAGGGTTCGCCCTACGCCTCCCTGCGCCAGTGCGGATTCGAGCTGCGCAGTGCGGAACGGCTGTACGCCTCCCACGGCATCCCGTTCCTCAACTCGGCGAGCATGTCCGTGGAGGAGATGTCGGCCATGATTCTGCAGCAAATGAACCTCAAACGTTGACTCACGTTCGAAACGCAGACAAGTGAACATGTCAATCAAGTAAACAAATCGGGCTCAGGCGGGATAGACCTGCCACTATGGGACCAGGGCGCTTATCCATGAGATGAGCCTCCTCACCTCGTGGCCTCACCTCTGGTCGCACACTGCAAGGGAGCAGAACACATGACGACAGACATCCTCTGGTTTTCAGAGATCGGCCTCACCGACCTGGAGCGGGTGGGCGGCAAGAACGCCTCTCTGGGCGAAATGGTGCAAAACCTGACCTCGGCCGGCGTCAAGGTGCCCGACGGCTTCGCCACCACCGCAGACTCCTACCGCCGCTTCCTCTCCGATTCCGGTTTGGACCGGCGGATCATCGAGCGCCTGAAGGGCCTCGACATCGACGACGTCACCGAGCTGGCAGCGGCCGGCAAGGAAATCCGCGGCCTGATGCGCGACACGCCCTTCCTGCCCGAGTTCGAGTCCCAGGTCCGCGCCGCCTATGCCGCCCTGGTCGAGAAGCACGGCGGCTCCGACGACATTTCCTGGGCCGTGCGCTCCAGTGCCACGGCCGAGGACCTTCCGGATGCGTCCTTCGCCGGTCAGCAGGAGACGTTCCTGAATGTGCGCGGGATCGAGAACATCCTGCCGGCCATCAAGGATGTCTTCGCCTCGCTCTACAACGACCGGGCGATCGCCTACCGGGTGCACCACAACTTCGAACACGCCGAGGTGGCGCTGTCGGCCGGTATCCAGCGCATGGTGCGCTCGGACATCGGCTCCTCCGGGGTCATGTTCACGATGGACACCGAGTCCGGCTTCCGCGACGCGGTCTTCATCACCTCGTCCTACGGGCTGGGCGAGGCCGTCGTGCAGGGCGCCGTCAACCCCGACGAGTTCTACGTCTACAAGCCGTCGCTCGAGGCCGGCCGTCCCGCCATCCTCAAGCGCACCCTCGGCGAGAAGGCGCTGCAGATGACCTTCACCCAAAACCGTGAGATCGGCCGCACGATCGACTTCGTGCCGGTGGACGTCGCACTCCGCAACCTGTTCAGCATCACCGACGCGGACGTGGAGGAGCTGGCCCGCCACGCCCTCTTGATCGAGGCGCACTACGGGCGCCCGATGGACATCGAGTGGGGCAAGGACGGCGTCGACGGCGGCATCTACATCCTGCAGGCCCGCCCGGAGACCGTGCAGTCGCGGGCGACCGCCGTGTCCCAGAGCCGGTTCAAGATGAATGAGACCGGCAAGGTCTTGGTCGAGGGGCGCGCGATCGGCCAGCGGATCGGCGCCGGCAAGGTGCGCATCCTCTCCTCCATCGACCAGATGGCGAGCTTCGCCACCGGTGACGTGCTCGTCGCGGACATGACCGACCCCGACTGGGAACCGATCATGAAGCGCGCCAGTGCCATCGTGACCAACCGCGGCGGCCGCACCTGCCACGCCGCGATCATCGCCCGCGAACTCGGCATCCCCGCAGTCGTCGGCACCGGGACCGCCACCGACATCCTCTCCGACGGCCTCGAGGTCACGGTCTCCTGCGCCGAGGGTGAGGCCGGCCTGATCTACGAGGGTCTGCTCGACTTCGGCATCGAGGAGACCGCGCTCACCACCCTGCCGCCGGCACCGGTGAAGGTCATGATGAACGTCGGCACGCCGGAGCAGGCGTTCACGTTCGCCCAGCTGCCCAACCACGGTGTGGGTCTCGCCCGGCTCGAATTCATCATCAACCGGCAGATCGGCATCCACCCCAAGGCCCTGCTCAACCTGGCCGACCAGCCCGACGACGTGACCCGCGAGATCAACACCCGCATCGCCGCCTACGGCAACCCGCGCGACTACTACATCAAGCGCCTGGCCGAGGGCGTGTCCACCATCGCGGCCGCGTTCGCCCCTGAGACCGTGATCGTGCGGATGAGCGACTTCAAGTCCAACGAGTACGCCAACCTCATCGGCGGACCGGCCTACGAGCCGCACGAGGAGAACCCGATGCTCGGGTTCCGCGGAGCGTCCCGCTACCTCGAGCCCTCGTTCCGGGACTGCTTCGACCTCGAATGCGAGGCCCTGTCGTTCGTGCGCAACGAAATGGGGCTGACCAACGTCAAGCTGATGATCCCCTTCGTGCGCACCCTGGACGAGGCCGCCGGAGTCATCGAGCTGCTCGCCGAGAACGGGCTGCGCCGCGGGGAGAACGGCCTCGAAGTCGTCATGATGTGCGAGCTGCCGGCCAACGCACTGCTCGCCGACGAATTCCTGGACTACTTCGACGGCTTTTCCATCGGCTCCAACGACATGACGCAGCTAGCGCTCGGCCTCGACCGCGACTCGGCGATCGTCGCCGGCAGCTTCGACGAACGCAACCCGGCCGTCAAGAAGCTGCTCAGCATGGCGATCGCGGCCTGCAAGGCCCGCGGCAAATACGTGGGCATCTGCGGTCAGGGCCCCAGCGACCACCCGGACTTCGCCGAGTGGCTCGTGGCCGAGGGCATCGACTCCGTGTCACTGAACCCCGACACCGTGGTCGACACCTGGCTGCGCCTCGCGGGCGTCACCGCGGGCAGCAACCACTTCGGCACGGATGACGATGCCACCGACCCCGAGGAGGCCTCGGCCGCCTGATCGATGGTCGACTTCGACCCACGGGCATGGCGGCGGAGCCATCGCGCCCCGGGGGTCGAGCCCGTGGAGACCCCGCGCCGACGGTCAGTAGACGTACGGCTGGGCGGGCTGCTCAGTCGGCGTGATCGTGCTCGGGACAAGCACAATGGCCTCCTCGCTGCTAATGCTCGGGTTGGTTTCGAAACCGCTCTCGATCGAAACCCAGCTGTCGGTCGGGTATTCGTCCTGCCAGCCGGGGTAGTACACGGGGATGCCGACCGGCTGCGCGTCGACCGCGCAGCAGGAAACCACGAATCGGGCCACGAAGAACACGTTCTCGGGGTCACTCGTGTCCGGCGTGACGAACCCGGTCACTGTCGCGGTCTTGTCGGCAAAGAAGTCCTCGCCGGCGCCTTGGCGCAGCAACGAGGACCAGTCCCGCACGGTGAAGGTCGAGTAGTCGCCGCCGACGAGGCTGTCGGCCTCGCTCTGCGTGAGATCCGAGGTCGAGCCGTTGAGGTCGCGCTTGGCGACCGTGGCCGTGGTCAGGGTCGCCGGCGGCAGCACCAGCAGGCCCACGGTGGCCGAAACGATGATCAGGATGCTGCCGGCCGACCAGAGCCAGGCCCACCGTCCCCCGTCGTCGAGGATCTCGTGCTCGTCTTCGGCGGCGGTCACGAGGGCGAACGCCGCCACCACGAGTGCGGCGGCGATCAGGGCCATCACCATCGTGAACACGAAGTACCGGGGGTGGATGTAGAGCCCGAGCTGCCCGTTGACCCCCAGCCAGACCGTGGCCACAATGCCCACGATACTGAGGAGCGCGCCCTGCCAGCGCCGCAGGAGACGTCTAAACGGCATAGTTGATCGCCAATCCGAGCGCCGCGGAACAGAGCGCCACAATCAGGGTGAGTTGCACCAGGGTCTTGGCCGTGAACGTGGTGCGCAGCAGGGCGAGCATCTTGATGTCGATCATGGGGCCGAAGACCAGGAAGGCCACGATGGCGCCGGGCATGAAGGTCGCACCGAACGAGAGGATGAAGAAGGCGTCGACGTTGGAGCAGATCGAGACGACGAAGGCCAGGGCCATCAGTGCCAGCACGGACCAGACAGGGCTGCTGCCGAGCGTCACGAGCACCTCGCGGGAGACGGCGGTCTGGATCAGCCCGGCCAGCCCGGCGCCGATGAAAAGCGCCGGCAGCATCGCGCTGGTCTCCTTCGTGAACAGGCCGGCGCTGCGTTTGATCTTGCCGTCGGCCGCGTCGTGGTGGTCGCCGAGCGCACACGCATCCTGAAACCGGGGGGTGAGCAGGGATTCGGGTTTCGGATGCCGGCTATAGATATAGCCGATCAGGTTGGCGATCAGGAATCCGCCGGCGATGCGCCAGACCAGGATGCCGCTGTCCCAGCCGAAGGCCTGCTGGGTGGTGATGATGGTCACCGGGTTGAGGATCGGGGCGGCGAAGAGGAACGTCATCGATTCACCGACCGTGAGGCCCTTGGCGATCAGGCCACGGGCGAGGGGCACGTTGCCGCACTCGCAGACCGGCAGCAGCATGCCGAGCAGTGAGAGCACCACCCGCCGGGCAGCCGGGTTCTTCGGCAGGCGCCGCAGCAGAAACCCTTCCGGTAGCCAGATCTGCACCACGATCGACAACACGATCCCCAGGAAGACGAATGGCAGCGACTCGATCACCACGCTGATCGACAGGGTGACGAAGTCCCGGACGGTGTCCGCCAGGGTGTCGGCCGGGGCCTCGGGCGCGAATGCGCGGAGCAGGATGACCAGGCCGATGATGACCAGGCCGACGATCAGGCCCCGGCCGGGCCTCTTTCTCGCCGCGAAGGGGCGCAAAGCGGTGGTTCGGCTCATGTGCCCATCCAGTGGTGTTTCGGCTCCGACGCGCTAAGGGCGGGAGGATATCGGGGGGAGGTAGGTGCGCACATCCGTCGTCAACCGCACCAGTCAGGGAGGAAACCGGACACGCTGCGGCTGCTGGTGCCCCGGTCGAGGTCGACCAGGGTGGTGGTCATGCCCGTAAACGCGGGCAGAGTCGGGTAGTCGTCGCCGAGGCCGGCCGCCGGGATCGTCTCCACCGCGAGGTACTGGCCGTTCGGCGACACGCAGAAGTCCCGCACCCGCGACGAGTCGGATGCGGGCGTGAAGGCGACACTCGACTTACCGGCGTCGGTGACGGCGATCAGGGAGGCGAGCTGGTTGATGTCGCCGGTCTCCTGCAGGAACAGACGGGCGTAGCGCCCCTGTTCGCTGAGCAGAACGAGCTTGCCGGGGTAGGCGTTCTCATCGAGCAGGCTCGGCGGGAGGTCGAGGGTGGTCACGGCCCCGTCGGCGAGGTCGATCGTGGAGCCCTGGTCGGGGTCGGCGACGACGAGCGCGCGGGTGCCGGGTACGAACCCGCGCATCTCGTCATGCTCGCCCAGCGGGGTCAGCACGGCGTCGCCCAGCATGTCGATCAGAAACATGGTCTGCCCGGTGTTCTGCACGACGAGGGAGGTGCTGTCCGGCACGAACCCCAGGTCCATCACCGTCATCGGCAGGCCGTCCACCCCGGTGACCTCGACCGGGAGGCCCGAGTACTCCGTCAGGTCGTAGACGAACGGGGTGCGGTCGTAGCGTCGCCCCGCCGTCTCCGGGGCGCTGGTGAAGGTGTAAGCGATCAGGTATTTCGACGGGGAGGCCGCCAGGTTCTCAATTACGCCTGCGCCCGGCACTGGCACCTGCACGTTGTCCCCGCCCGCGAACGAGACCACCTCGATGGCGGCCGTGTCGTCCTCGGCGAGCGTGACGGCGGCGAGGTGGTCCTCCAGGGCGACATACTGCTGGATGCGCGGGGCGCTGAACACGATCTCGCCGTCGCCCCGGCCCTGCAGGGTCGTGCGGCGCACGGTGTCGGGCCGCTTCGCCCCGGCGTCGCCCGCCCGGCTGTCGCGCTGCAGTGCGTAGATGTCGATGTCCGGGGTCGTGAACTCGTATTCCAGGGTGGAGGTGGCGTCCTGGGTGGTGGCGGCGACATCCGTCACCGTCACCGTATACACGGTGTTGTAGCGCAGGATGCCCGCGAACTGCACGGTGAGGTTGCGGTCGGCGACACTCGCCGAGACCTCCGTCGCCGGGGACACCGTCACCTGACCGGCCGTGATCTCGGCGAGCGGCTGGTTCGCGGTGAGCAGCAAACGGGGGTTGCCACGCATGACGGAGGCGTCGAGGTTGATTTCGGCAGACGCGAGCCGGGGACCCTGGTTGAAGTTCGCCGCCGCGAGGCCCGCCACGAGCAGAACGAGCACCGCGATCGTGGCCGAGAACAGCCGCCGGAATCGGCGCTGCGCCGTTCGAACGGCGCGCGCGTCAGCCGTCGGCGCGAGGGCGGCCGGGTTCGCGCTCGGTTCACGGTTCATCCGACCAATCGTACCGGGCGGCTCCGGCCGGCTCCGGGAGGTGACGGGGCGGTGAACGGCCGGTAACCGGGGGCCCGCGGACACGCGGGATGGCAGGGAGCCCCTACCGGAGAAATCGGCGCAGCGGCCTCGGGGGCATAGGATCGTGGGTGTATTCAGGCGCATGCAGCCCTAGACCTGGTCCGCATCGTCGTCATTCGCGTTCTCGCCGCGTTGGCGCACATCACGTCGATCCACCCTGATCGAGATCGTGACCCTATGACCGATTCGATCAGAGCCCCCCTCTCTGAGGACCTACCGAGCAAGGCACCAGTTATGACTTCTACGCGATTCCCCCTGTCGCGCGCGGAAACGCGCGACCGGCTCCTGTCCCTGCACGGCGTTCTCTTCGACCTCGACGGGGTGCTCACACCCACCGCCGACGTTCACATGGCCGCCTGGTCGCGGCTGTTCACCCCGTTCCTCGAGGAACAGGGCGTGAGCCCCGCCTACAGTGACGCCGACTACTTCCAGTACATCGACGGCAAGCCCCGCTATGACGGCGTGCGGTCGCTGCTCGCCTCCCGCGGCATCCTGTTGCCCGATGGCGACCCGACGGATGCCCCGGAGCTCAACACGGTCTGCGGCCTCGGGAACCGCAAGAATGAGGCCTTCAACGAGACCCTCGCCGAGAGCGGCGTCACGCCCTACCCGGGATCGATCGCGTTCCTCGACTACGTCGTGTCCGCCGGCCTCTCCGTGGCCGTCGTCACGAGCTCGCGCAACGGGGAGAAGACCCTCGCGGCGGCCGGAATCCGTGGCCGCTTCGAAATCGTCGTCGACGGCCTGCTCTCCGCCGAGCGCGGACTGGCCGGCAAGCCGGCCCCCGACACCTACGAGCTCGGCGCCGCGCTCCTCGGACTCGATGCCGCCCAGTGCGTCGTCGTCGAAGACGCTCACTCGGGCATCCAGGCTGGCCGCGCCGGCAACTTCGGCCTGGTGCTCGGAGTGGACCGCGGCGTCGGAACGCAGACCCTGCTGGACGCCGGCGCCGACGTCGTCGTCCCGGACCTCCACGACCTGCTCCCCCACGCCGAAACGGAGCCCGCCGAATGAACCGGATCGACACCGACCCCCTCGACCGCAACCGGTTCCCGATCGACGAATGGGCCCTGGTCGAGAAGGACTTCTCCGGCGACGACATGGGTCGCACCGAGACGCTATTCGCCGTCGGCAACGGCTACCTCGGCCTGCGCGGCAATGTGGACGAGGGCCGGGACGGCCACGCCCACGGCACCTTCATCAACGGTTTCCACGAGACCTGGCCGATCCGGCACGCGGAGGAGGCCTTCGGCTTCGCGCGCGTCGGGCAGACGATCGTCAACGCGCCGGACGCCAAGATCATCCGCATCTACGTCGACGACGAGCCGCTCGTCCTGACCCTCGCTGACCTGCTCAGCTACGAGCGCCGCCTGGACTTCGCCGGCGGCATCCTCTCCCGGTCCCTCGAATGGCGCACACCCTCGGGCAAGCGCGTGCTGATCCAGTCGCGCCGGCTGGTGTCGTTCACCGAACGCCACCTCGCGATCCTCGAGTACGAGGTCACGATGCTCGACGCCGACGCGTCGGTCGTCATCTCCAGCCAGATCCTCAACCGCCAGGACGGCATCGGCGAGTACGACGCCCCCAAGCCCACCAACGGCAAGGACTTCGACCCGCGCAAGGCCGAGTCGTTCACCGACCGGGTGCTACGCCCCCGCTTCAAGCGGGCATCCGACGGCCGTTACATCCTCGGCTTCCGCTGCACCAACTCGGGCATGACCATCGCCTGCGCCGCCGACCACCAGATGGAGACGCTCAACGAGTACGACGAGGCCTCGCACATCGGCGACGACCTCGCCAAGCACGTCTACCGCATCAAGGCCAAGCAGGGCCAATCCATCCGGCTGACCAAGATCCTCAGTTACCACACCTCCACCGGCGTGCCCACGCACGAGCTCGCCGACCGTTGCGACCGCACCCTCGACCGCGCCGTGGCGGCCGGAACCGAGCACTACGTCGCCGAGCAGCGCGACTGGCTCAACGCTTTCTGGGCGCGCACGGATGTCGAACTCGCCGGCCAGCCTGCCCTCCAGCAGGCCACCCGCTGGAACTTCTTCCAGCTCGCGCAGGCGTCGATGCGTGCCGACGGCCAGGGCGTGTCCGCAAAGGGCGTGTCCGGCTCCGGCTACGGCGGCCACTACTTCTGGGACACGGAAGTGTACGTCCTCCCGTTCCTGACCTACACGTCGCCGAACGCCGCGCGCAACGCGCTGCGGTTCCGGCACGCGATGCTCGAGCATGCCAGGGCCCGCGCCACCGAGCTGAACCAGCTGGGCGCACTGTTCCCGTGGCGCACGATCAACGGTCTGGAGTCGTCGGCGTACTACGCCGCCGGCACCGCGCAGTACCACATCGACGCCGACATCTCCTATGCGCTCAGCCAGTATGTGTCGGCCACCGGCGACGAGGACTTCCTCTCCCGCGAGGCCATCGACATCCTGGTGGAAACGGCGCGCATGTGGGCCGACCTCGGCTTCTGGCGCGGCAACGGCAACGACGTCTTCCACATCCACGGCGTCACCGGACCCGACGAGTACACGACGGTCGTCAACGACAACCTCTACACGAACATCATGGCGCGCTCGAACCTGCGGGCCGCGGTCACGAGCGTGCGGCGGCTGCGCGAGGTCGACATCGCCTCCTACGACTTCATGGTCGCCCGCCTCGGACTCGACGAGGCCGAGATCATCGAGTGGTCGTTCGCCGCGGAAGCGATGCACATCCCCTTCGACAAGACCCTGGGCATCCACCCGCAGGATGCGCAGTTCCTGGAGAAAGAACGCTGGGACCTCTCGCAGACCCCGGTGGCCAACCGCCCGCTGCTGCTGCACTACCATCCCCTCGTGATCTACCGCTTCCAGGTGCTCAAGCAGGCGGATGTCGTGCTCGCCCTCCTGCTGCAGGGCGACCAGTTCACGCCGGAGCAGAAACGCGCCGACTTCGACTACTACGACCCGATCACCACGGGTGACTCGACGCTGTCCGACGTCGTGCAGTCGATCATCGCGGCCGAGGTCGGCTATCACGAGCTCGCGCTGCGGTATTTTACCTCAGGGCTGTTCGTCGACCTCGCCGATCTGCACCACAACGCGGCGGACGGCGTGCACGTGGCATCCGCCGGCGGCGTGTGGAGCGCGCTCATCTACGGCTTCGGCGGCATGCGCGACCACGGCGGCAAGATCACCCTCGACCCGCGTCTGCCCGAGACCTGGGAGGCGCTGACCTTCCGCATCACGCTCCGGGGCACCCGGCTGCGCGTGGACGTGCGGCAGACCGAGGTCAACCTCACGATCGAGGAGGGCGTCGACGTCATGCTGGCCGTGCGCGGCGTCTCCGTCATCGTGCGGATGGGCCTGCCCGTCACGGTCCCGCTGACCCACCAGGGTCCGCGGGACTCCGGAGCACCCTCGCGGGCGCTGGTCGAGGGCGGGCGACGGGCCGACGGCACCGTCATCACGTCGTCGATCCCGACGATCGCGCACACCTTCGAGTTCATGGAGGCGAACGACTAGCTCCGGCTCCGGCTCTAACAAATTCGACGGAGATTTTGCCCAAACGACCGCATTTCACGTGAGTATGGCCGGTTCTCCCCAAAATCTCCGTCGAATTCGCTGGGGGCTCGGGCCTGCCGGAGGTCCGGTGCGCCCCGGCATCTAGGGTCCTGGGCGTGAGACTAGAGCGCGGGTACCGGGTACCGGAAGCCAGATTCCGGGTACCGGGTGCGATGCCGCTCTACAGAGCCGCCTGGATGGCCTCCGCATAGGCCTGGTAGCCGACGGGGGTCGGGTGGAAGGCATCCGGGCCGGCGAAAATGACCCACGAGTCGATGTCGCCGATGGCGTGGCCCTCGAAGGCCGCGGACACATCGACGTATTCGATGCTGGAGTTCGGTCGGGTTGCCTGGGCCTGGGCGACGACACCCTGGATGGTCTGGTTCAGCGCGATCGTGGCGCCATTGAGTTGGGCGATCAGCGGGTCGGCCGAGGGGGCGAAGAGCAGCGGGTAGCCGGTGACGACCACGTGGGCCTTCGGGGCGGCCACAGCGACCTGCGCGTATGTGTCGGCCAGGCGGGCTGCCAGCTCACCGGAGTAGAGCAGGGCCCCGGCGGTGGAGATGGCGTTCCCGCACGCAACCGGATCCGCGGAGGCGCACGCCGCGGCCACGCCGGCCACATTCAGGTCGTTGCCGCCCACCGTCAGCGTCACCAGGGTGGTCCCCCGGTTCAGGGACGACAGCTGCATGGTGGTGACATCCCCGGTTGTGGCCAGGCTGCAGCTGACGTTCCGTAGGAGGTTGGTGCCCTTCACCGCGTCCAGGAGAGCCGGGTAGCCGTTCGGGCTCTGCAGGCAGCTGTCCACGTAGCCAAGGCCACCCTGTCCGGCTGCATAGGAGTCGCCCAGGGCGACGTATTTGTTGACGGGGGCCGTGGGCGCGGCGGATGCCGGGAGGGCACCGGCAGCGAGCACGCCCGAGGCGGAGAGAACGGCGGCGATGACGCTGGACAGGACACGGGTTCGGGTTTTCATGGCCTGACTGTACTCGCAACCGCGCGGCGGGCACAGGACTATTTTCGGCTCGGCCCCAGCGGCTCCATGAATGCGGCCCTGCGCTCGGCCATCTTGGTGTGCTCAGCCGCCCGGTGCATCCGCTGCCTGGCGCCCTGACGACGGTTGAGTTCCCATCTGGCTCGGTCGATGGCACCGCCGATGCCGTTGAGGAGGCATTCCCGCCTTTTTCGGGGCACCAGGCCGCTTCGGAGCAGCCAGGCGGTCAGTTTCTCGACCAGATCGAGCGCCAGGCGGTGAGCGCACCAGGAGACGACGACGCTCAGACGAGGCGAGGCACGTAACGGTAGTACTCGATGCCCTGGTCGTAGAAGTCGGGGCCGTTCGCGGTGCCGAGGTGGTCGACGATGAACTGATCTTCGGCCGGGGCCGGCTCCAGGTCGCCCGGGCGTCCCTCGTGCAGCGCGATGTACTGCGCCTCGGTCAGGTCGACCGGGTCCTGTAGCGCGGCCTCGAAATTGATCAGCGCGGCGGCGGCCTGCCAGCCGGCGACCACCCGCATGGGGAGGGCCTCGGCGGCGTCGCCACTGCCGTAGCCGAGCGCGAGCCACTCCTGGCCGGCGAGTTCGAGGCCCTCCGCCCGGGCGTGGTTGAGACCGGATGCGAGCCAGGCCGGCAGGGCCGCCGTGTAGAGGTTGCCCAGGTCGCGCATGGCGTCCGAGCCGAGGCCGAGCTTCTCGCTGACCAGGGTGGTCCAGAGCCCGGTGCTGCGCAGGTGCTGGCGCAGGCGGCGGGACAGCGGGAAGACGTCACCGGTGATCTCGCCGATGTCGGCTCCGTTGCCGTGGAACGGCGACGGTGCGCACAGTTCGGCGAGCAGGAGGTCGGGGTCGATCCCGGCATCCGCGCAGTGCGCGCGCAGCTGGTCCCGGCCCGATTCCTCGTCGGCCGCGAGGGTGAACAGATAGGCCATCACCCAACCGGTCGCCGGCATCTGGTGGTACGGGCGGTGCATGAACACCCGGTCGACCTCGTTGAAGTAGTCCAGGGAATTGCCGGGGCGCTTGCCCAGCATGGCCGTCATCGCGTGATGGGTGGCGTCGATGTAGCAGCTGGTCGAATACCGGCCGTTGAATACGGGCAGGTCCTGCATCTGCCCGTCGTCGCGGGGCGGCTGGCCGCGGAAGCGCGCGAACGGCTTGCGGAAGTCCGCCACCCGGTAGTCGGAGTCGCTGCCGGACCCGGCCAGGTTCACTTCCAGCAGTCGGGCCTCGCTCTCCAGCAGCACGGCGACGGCACCGGCACCCTGGGTGGGCTCACCGCTGCCGCCGCGGGCGTACTCGGCGATGTCGGCGGAGACGACGATGGCCTGGCGGCCCACGCCATCCGTCGCCAGATAGCGCAGGGCGGCCTTGATGCCGTAGACGCCGGCGAGGCAGGCCTGCTTGAACTCGGGCACCTCGCAGTCTCGCGCGAGCAGCGGCATGCCGTGGGCGGAGAGTGCGTCGTTGACCATGCCCTTGACGATGACCGCGCCGGCCGAGTTGTCGCTGCTGGACTCGGTGCCGAGCGCCAGGAGGCCGACCTGGCCAGGATCGATGTCGTAGTCGCGGATCAAACGCCACACCGCGTTCGCCGCGAGCGTGTAGACGCTCTGGCCGGGGCCGCGCATGCGGAAGCTCCGCCCGACGACATTCTTGACCTTCCCCCACGGCTGGTCGTTCCAGTCGCACCAGGCTTCCAGCTGCACCCGGTAGGGAGGCACGAACAGGGAGAATCCACTAATTCCAGGTGTCAACGGTTCCCTCTTCAGGTTTGGCGTGGTTGTTCACCCACACCGGGTCTCAAACGCACCATCCCATTATTCACGGATCGGTAGGTGAAAGTGGTGACCAGGAGCAGATCGTCAGGCGCCACCAACCCGAGCCGGGCGGCGCGGCACCCCGGGAAGCGACTAAAATCGAGGGAACCCGATCGGAGCACCACTGTGGACCAACCCATCGATGGTGGCGCCACCGCCGTGGCCCGCGCGCACAGCAACATCGCCCTCGTCAAATACTGGGGCAAGCGCGATGCCACCCTGAACACGCCCGCGGTCGGCTCCATCTCGGTCACGCTCGACGCGCTCTACACCGACACCCGCGTCACGTTCGCGCCCGACCTGGCAGTCGACGAATTCTGGCTGGCCGGATGCCGCAGCGACGCAACGCGCATCACCCACGTTCTCGACCTGGTACGTGGGTATGCCGCCAGCATGGGTCTCCCCACCGCCGGGCTGAACGCCGTCGTGTCGTCGACGAACAACTTCCCGACCGGGGCCGGCCTCGCCTCGTCGGCCTCCGGTTTCGCCGCCCTGGCGCTGGCCGCGTCCGGCGCCGCCGGCCTCGCCCTGCCCGCCCGGGAGCTGTCGATCCTGGCCCGGCACGGCTCCGGTTCGGCCGCCCGCTCGATCTTCGGCGGCTTTGCCGAGATGCACGCCGGCACCGCCGCGGACGGCTCCGACGCCTATGCGGAGGAGCTGCTGGACCGGGCGGACTGGCCGTTGGCCGTGGTCGTGGCGATCACCGAGCACAGCGAGAAATCGATAAATTCCACAATCGGCATGAACGAGAGCAAGGCGTCCTCGCCGTTCTACCAGGCCTGGCTCGACTCGGCCGACGGCGACCTCGCGGAGATGCGGGGCGCCATCCATGACCGTGATTTCACCCGGCTCGGGGAGCTCTCCGAATACAACTGCCTGAAGCTGCACGCCCTGATGCTCACGACGCGTCCCGCGCTGATCTACTGGAATGCCGCGACCGTCGCCGCGATGCATGCCGTGCAGGGCCTGCGCGCCGCCGGTGTGTCGGCCTACTTCACCATCGACGCCGGCCCGCAGGTCAAGGTGCTCTGCCGGCCGGGCGACGCCGCCGCGGTGCAGCACGCGATGGCGCTCGTGCCGGGCGTGCACGAGGCGCGGATCAGCGCGCTCGGCCCGGCCGCCTTCCGGCTGGAATGATCATGGCGACGACCCAGCCGACGCCCCTGCCGACGGCACCGATGCCGACGATTCGGACGTCCGCGCCCGGCAAGCTCTTCCTACTGGGCGAATACGCCGTGCTCGAGGGCGCACCGGCCCTGCTGACCGCCGTCGACCGGCGGGTGGAGGTGACGATCGACCCGTCCCCCACCGGGTCCTGGCAGGTCAGCGCGCCCAATCTGGGCATCCGTGCTCTGGGGCTGGGCACGGATGGCGCCCTCCCGGCCGGACTCAGCGACCGGCAGCAGGCCCACCTCCGCGTCTTCGACGAGGTGCGCGTCGCCGTGCAGACCGCGGCGCGGCAGGCGCGCGAGCTGCAGCAGACCGACCCGCGCGTCCGGCCGGAGACCTCGACTCCCCCGCTCGCGATCACCATCGACAGCAGCGCACTGTCCCGGGGCGGCCACAAGCTGGGCCTCGGCTCCAGCGCCGCCGCTGCCGCCGCACTGACCGACGCCCTGGCCCAAGCGCTGGGTCTGACCCTCGACCGGAACGACCTGTTCCACCTGGCCCACGCCGCCCACCGGAGCGCGCAGAACGGTGCCGGAAGTGGCGGAGATGTGGCCGCGAGCGTGCACGGCGGGCTGATCCGCTATGCCCCGGGTACCGCAGCGGTGCCGCTTCGCTGGCCGGAGGAGCTCCGCATCTCCGCCGTCGTCACCGGCGAGGGCGCGCTGACCACCCGCCTGGTGGGCCGCGTGGCCGACTACGCCGCCGTGAACCCCGCCCAGCACCGGGCCGACCTCGACCGGCTGACGCGCCTCGCCGAGGCCGCCGAGGCCGCGCTGGCCGACCCGGCCGACTTCCTGCGCCTGGCGTCCGACTACTTCGACGCCCTGTCCGCGCTCGACAACCATGCCCGGGCCGGCATCGTGAGCCTGCGGCACCGCGAGCTGCATGCCCTCGCGGAGCGCGAGGGCGGCGTCTTCAAGACCAGCGGGGCCGGCGGCGGAGACGTCGGTCTGGCCTTTAGCTACGCTGGAGAACCCACCGAGCGACTGGCCGGGGCACTTGCCCGGGCCGGGGCCGCCATCGTCCCGCTCGGCCTCTTCGCCGCCGGCCTACAGGGAGGTACCGCGTCATGAGCCGGTCCCGCATCCCCCGCTTCTACCAGTTGTCGGTCCGTGAGCGCATCGCGCTCCTCCAGCAACGCGGCGTTCTGACGACCGATGCCGCCGCTCACCTCGCAGACGGAACATCCGCCCTCGACGTGGCCGCCGCCGACCGGTTGATCGAGAACGTGATCGGCGTCTTCTCGATGCCGATGGGACTCGGCCTGAACTTCCAGATCAACGGCCGGGACTATCTGGTGCCGATGGTGGTCGAAGAGCCGTCCATTGTCGCCGCGGTCAGTTCCACGGCCCTGCTGGTGCGCCAGGCCGGCGGGTTCACGAGCGTCGCCGACGAGCCGCTGCTGATCGGCCAGATCCAGGTTCTCGACCTGATCGACCCCGAGCGCGCCCGGGCCGACCTGCTCGCGCGCGGCGACGAGCTCGTCGCTCTGGCCAACAGCGGGCATCCGAATATGGTGGCGCGCGGCGGCGGCGCCCGCGGCGTCGAGGTCTTCCTGCGCGGTGGCACGGTGCAGAACGGCGAGCTGCTCGTCGTGCACCTGCTGGTCGACACCCGCGACGCGATGGGCGCCAATCTCGTCAATTCGATGTGCGAGCGGCTGGCCCCGCTGGTCGAGGAGATCAGTGGCGGCCGGGTATTCCTGCGTATCCTGTCCAACCTCACCGACCGGGCCCTGGTGCGCGCCCGCGCCGTGATCCCGCACGCGCTGCTCGAGACCGCCGACTTCCCAGGCGTTCGGGTGCGCGACGGCATCGTGCTCGCCAACGAATTCGCGGCGATGGACCCCTACCGGGCCACCACGCACAACAAGGGAATCATGAACGGCATCGACGCCGTCGCCCTCGCCACCGGCAACGACTGGCGGGCGATCGAGGCGGCCGCACACGCCTACGCCGGGCGCGGCGACGGTTACGGCCCGCTCACCTCCTGGAACGTGAACGACGCCGGCGACCTCGTCGGCGAGCTGACCCTCCCGCTGAAGGTCGGCACGGTCGGCGGGCAGGTCGAGTCGAACCCGGCCGTTCGGCTCGCGCACACGATCCTCGGGGTGTCTTCGGCGCCCGAGCTGGCCGAGGTGATGGCCGCCGTCGGGTTGGCCCAGAACCTGGCCGCGCTCAAGGCCCTGTCGACCAACGGCATTCAGCATGGCCACATGCGCCTGCACGCGCGGGCCGTGGCGGCCGCCGCCGGCGCCGGCGCAGCCCGGTTCGAGGAGGTCGTCGAGAAGCTGATCGCCGACGGCGAGATCAAGGTGTGGAAGGCGCGCGAGATCATGCAGGCCCTCGACGCGGCCAGCGACGGCGACCGGACCATCGATCCGGCCGTCACGGATGCCGGGTCCGGCGCCGCGGCATCCGTCACCTCTCCCGCTCCTGGGCTCACGCCCCGGCCCGCGGTCATCCGCACGCCCAGCACTGCCACGCCCCCTGCAGCCACGACCCCCAGCGCCCCCGGCCCGGATGCCCGCCTCGGCTTCGGCAAGATCATCCTGATGGGCGAACATTCCGTCGTCTACGGCTACCACGCGATCGCCGCCCCGATCGGGCTGTCCGTGCGCGCGCAGGTCACCCGCCAGGAGTCACTCCTCGAACCGGTCATCGCGGACTGGGACGTCGACGGCTCGGTGCGCGAACCGATCCGCGCGGACCTCTCACACCGGGTGGCGGCGCTGATCGCGTCCCGGCTCGGCGTTTCCGCCGTGGGCCTCCGCGTCGACGTCTTCTCGCACCTGCCACGCGCCAGCGGCCTGGGTGCCTCCGCCGCGTTCGCGGTTGCGGTGATCCGCGCCGTCGCCGACAGCTTCCGGCTCACGATCAGCGACGCCGAGGTGTCGAGCCTCGCCTTCGAGTGCGAACAGATCGTGCACGGCACCCCGTCGGGCATCGACAACACCGTGGCCACCTTCGGCCGGTCGGTCCTGTTCCAGAAAACGGATGCCCCGGGCGGCCACACCATCCGCGACGTCTTCACTCCACATCCGATCCCGATCGTGATCGGGCTGTCCGGGGTGGAGTCGCTGACGAAGCAGACCGTGGGCCTCGTGCGCAGCGCCTGGCAGCGCAACCCCGCGCGCTACGACGCAATCTTCAGCCAGATCGACGGGCTGGTACTGGCCGGCGTCGATGCGCTCCGCCGCGGCGACATCGCCGAGCTTGGCGAGCTGATGAACATCAATCAGGGGCTGCTGAACGCGCTCCAGGTGTCCAGCCCGGAGATTGAGGCGCTCGTGGCCATCGCCCGCCGTGCCGGCGCGCTCGGAGCCAAGTTGACCGGTGGCGGGGGCGGCGGCGCCATGATCGCCATCGCCGAACCCGGCGGCACCGAGCCGATCCTCACCGCCATGCGCAGCGCCGGCTACACCACGTACCTCACCGAGATCCGCTAGAAGCACGGATCCCGAACCTGTATTCGACGTATTCGGAACCGGGCATCCTGTAATTCCCGGTAGAAATACCCGGCTCAGACGGCGATCATTCACAGGTTTCGCTCGGAGTTATCCACACCGCGAAGCCCCGTGATCATGCGGGCGACAGTCACTTTTCGCACTGCTGTCCACAGGGTTGTCCACAAGGCTGTGGATAGACGTATCTTCGACGTCCTCCGGTCCAGTCCACCGGGCGCAGGTCTCGATCGGCGGTCTTACTGCGGGCCGAGGCGCCCAGGCCATAGGTCGATGCCCAAACCGTTCTCAAGACGAGCCACGGTCGCGAGATCGGGCCAGGAGCGCCCATGCAGCACCGAGAGCAACGTCGTGTGGTCGAGCCCGGCATCGCGCGCAGCGGCGCGCACGCTCCGCTCGCCGATAGCGGTTTGCACGTTCACCGCGAACCGACGGGCCACCTCCCCAACGGAATCCGCCGACGAAACGTCGGGCCACCCCTCCACGAGGTCACGGGGAGCAGGGCGCGCCGGTCTGGACATAGCCCGAGCGTAGACGACGAATGCGCGTCCCACCCCACTGGTCGAGCACCGGTGGTCGAGCTCGTCGAGGCCCGGTAGGCCGCCCTCGAGATGAGCGTACAAATCTTCTAATAAACTTGCCCAAGTATGTGAACCACTCTCAACTACGTGTGCCCATTAAGGTATCCTTGGAACATGATGAACCTCGCGGAAGACCTCAGGCAGGCGGCCGAGGCTGTGGCCCTGTTGGGCTCTTCGAGTGCGGACTATGA